>PBWV01000040.1 GCA_002728255.1 Rhodospirillaceae bacterium
GGCGCGCGGATTTTTGAGTTGATTCTGTCGCCTTCAGCCAGCATTAGGCGGGCTTGTGTGCTAGCAACTTTTGCTGCTGCAGCTGCCCTAAAGGCCTCAGCCTCAGCTTCATTTTGGATGGCATCCTCATGACGTGCCACACTGTACGCTGCGGAATCGGTGATTCCCTCAATTCGCAATAATTCGTTCTGCCTCCTTGTCAGCCGTGCTATGGCTGCTTGTTCCTCGGCCAAAGCATGGTTTGCCGTCGCTGCTGCCGCATCTCTCAATAGGGTCATTTTTTGCAAATCTACTATTGCGAGGACCTCCCCTTTCGCCACTCGGTCGCCAACGTCCACCAAAATATCTGTCACAGCGCCCGCCACTCTTGAGGCTATCGTGCCAGATTGTCTGGCGACAAAGCGTCCAAGCACTGGTTGGGTTTGGGATAGTGGCTCTGTCACCACTAAATCAACTTCGACAGGCGCGCTTTGTTGAGATTGCGCGGGAGAGATAAGGAGAGGGGTTAATAGGACTAATAGAGCTGTCAACAGGTTGTGTTGAGTAGTGGCGACAAGATTATCTTTCATTTTGGTAGGCACCTAGGGCCCTGGGACGCTTGAGGTTGTTAAAGGAGAAACTGTGGTGGGGGGGGAGTATACCTACACAATTCTAATAGTCTACGGGTAGCGGGTCTAGGCTTCGCCATAAATACCAGCTCGCTACCGAACGCCATGGGCGCCAGGGTTCAGCTCTCGAGATCATTTCTTGAGGTGTCATTTGTTTATTTTTGTTAAAGTGCAGCTTCATGGCATTCTGAATGCCCACGTCGCCGACTGGTAATATGTCAGGTCTAAGCAAATGGAACATCAAAAACATTTCAGCCGTCCATGGGCCTATGCCCTTGACACGGGTTAGTAGGTTTTTAACTTGGCTGTCGTTTAGATCTGCCCAATTTTGGTTTCTCAGATTTCCCTCGGTAAAGTGATGTGCAAGGTCTAACAGGTACACCGATTTTTGTCTTGTCACACCACACTCTCGTAGTTCCAAAGCAGTTTGCTGGATCATATGTTCTGGTGAAATTTTGCCCACCTTTTGTTCAAGTTTGTTCCAAATGCTCTTAGCTGCCTTCACTGAAATCTGTTGTCCAACTATGGAACGGGCCAATGAGAAAAACCCATCGTTGCGTGGTACGAGCCTCCCACGACCACATTTTTTTATCACCATTGCCAGAGCAGGGTCCTCAGCAAGGAGATGCCGACGTGCTCTGTTCCAATAAGGTGGGTTAGAAGACTTACGCAATTTTTTGTAGGGGTCCATGACTGACGATAGTGGTTGTTATTCAGATGCTATCATGAACTTTGTCCCATTATTTTGCCAAGAACTTTTCTCGATTTTGGGTTAATAATTGCTTGCGTTTGCCGCTTCCCACGGGCGTTACTCTACTATATTGCCTTCGTTTGGGCCGATAGCGCTAGCTCCTGCATCAAAGATAGGGTATGCACATGTTATTAAAAGACTTTGGTGGGTCTCTTGGCTCAAATGTATTTATTTCAAGGAGAGAGTGAGCATGCCAAAAGCGACAGCGAACGCACAAACCGAGGCGGGCTATGGTTATGGGTGGTGGCTTGTAGGTAACCGTTGGTGGGTGGTTGCTGGAGCACTTGTCGTATTTCTTATGGCCGCTTCTGGCGCCCGTTTCTTGGCAATGAACCCAGACGCCCGTGTGTTTTTTAGTGAGGACAACCCTCATCTTCTGGCGTTAGAGCAGTTGGAGAATACGTATACTAAAGTCGAAAATCTATTGTTTGTGTTGGTACCTAAGAATGGCGAGGTATTTACGCGAAATACTCTAGAGGGAATTGAATGGTTGACGGAGGAAAGTTGGCAGACACCTTACTCAACTCGGGTTGATTCAATAACCAATTATCAAAATACCCGTTCGGAGGAAGATGATCTAGTTGTTGAAAATCTTATTCGTAATGCCGCAGATTTCTCAGATCAAGAGCTGACGGACCTCAGGGAAAGGGCACTGGATTTGCCTGCGTTAGCGGGGCGCTTGGTTTCGCATCAGGGTCATGTAGCTGCGGTAGAAATATTAGTTATCAAACCCGAGGGCTCCCTAGAAGCTGTGCCGGAAATCGCTTTGTTTGCTCGGGATTTGCGAGAACGATTCATAGAAAAATTCCCAGGGATTGACGTTTATTTGAATGGCAGTGTGCCCATTAATATGGCGTTTGTAGAAATACCCACCAATGATGTGATGACCCTAGTGCCCCTTATGTTCCTGTTTATCCTGTTAATTCTTGGCATTTCGCTCAGGAGCCTATCGGGAACTATAGCTACATTATCGGTCATAATAATGTCGGTAGCTACTGCCATGGGCCTAGCTGGCTGGGCTGGAGCCATTCTGATGCCGTCATCTGAGACAGCCATTGTTATTATACTCACGCTGTCTGTTGCCCACAGTGTTCATATCCTTGCCAGCATGAGGTTAAACATGCAGGCAGGTATGGAAAAGAATCCAGCCTTGGTTGAAGCCCTGCGCATAAATATGTCTCCAGTATTTATAACTAGTGCCACTACGGCGATTGGGTTTCTATGTATGAATTTTTCGGATGCGCCGCCTTTTCGGCTTTTGGGAAATATCGTGGCTGTTGGGGTTATGGCTGCCTTCCTTCTTTCAGTGACCTTCCTGCCTGCACTGATAGCAATTCTTCCGGGAAGAGTAACGCAGAGGACAGGTATAGCCAGCCAAGTTATGGAATCTCTGGCTTCTACGGTGGTTAATCACAGAGAGAAATTCTTTTGGGGTACTGGAGCTATAATTATATTTCTGGGGATTGGGATTACCAAGATAGATTTAGACGATAACTTTTTGAAATATTTGGATGAAAGGTTTCCTATTCGAGCCTCCATAGATTTCACTGAGGCCAACTTAAATGGGCTCAATATGCTTCAATATTCCGTCCCGTCGGGGGAGGAAGGTGGAATATCAAATCCAGATTACTTGCGGAAGTTGGAGGCTTTTGGGAAGTGGTTCAAGTCGCAACCCAAAGTAACTCATGTGACAACGATTACAGAGGTATTTAAGCGGCTCAACCTTAGTATGCATGGAGACAATCCGGAGTTTTACAAGATTCCAGATAATAGGGAATTAGCTGCACAATACTTATTGCTCTATGAGATGTCGCTTCCATATGGGCTGGATTTGAACAATCAAATTAACGTCGGAAAGTCAGCCAGCCAGGTAATGGTGAATGTTAAGGATATTTCCTCTAAAGAGGTTCGAGAATTGGATGCAAAGGCCCAGTCTTGGATAGCGGAAAACATGCCTGGTGTATCCTCTCCGGGAACGGGTCTTTCGGTGGTCTTTTCCCATATCTCTGGGCGAAATATCAATTCAATGTTGAAGGGGTCCATAACGGCTTTGGTTGTTATCTCATTGATATTAGTTTTTGCTCTGAGAAGTATTAGGATGGGTGTAATAAGCTTAGTGCCTAACCTGTTCCCAGCAATAATGGCATTTGGGTTATGGGGTTATGTTCAAGGGACTGTGGGGTTATCGATTGCTATTGTGCTCGCAATGACATTGGGGATCGTCGTCGATGATACAGTTCATTTTTTAAGCAAATACCTGCGAGCAAGGCGAGAAGAAAACATGGACCCAGAAGAGGCAACTAGGTACGCGTTTCGAACCGTAGGGGTTGCTTTGTGGATTACTTCTATAACACTAGTGACGGGTTTTGGCGTCCTAGCCTTCTCTGGGTTTAAGGTGAACTCGGATATGGGATTTTTGAGTTCTGTTACCATTGGATTTGCCCTTATCGCGGATTTCTTGTTTTTACCGCCCTTGCTGATGAAGCTCGATCGTTTCAGGGCTCGCAAATCTGGGAGATTAGCATAGGCTGTGTGTTTGCTGTGAGAAGTGATGAGGGAAGGCTTGATAGGTGGCTAGGAGGCGTAGCCGGGGACGTATGTGTTGAGGAGTTGCGGCTCTAGACATCCAGGCATATACTCCGCGGCCCAGAATTGGCCGTCAGGGGGGGCATAGCAAAAGTGGCTGCGAGTAAGAGCAGAAAAGCGGGGCGTGTCGATAGGTCGAAACGAAGGAGCAAGGGCGGGAAGCCCCCACCCTTGCCTGAGCGTTATCAGCCAAATGACAACGAAGAGTTTATGAGTCCGTTACAACAGGAGTACTTTCGGCAGAAGTTATTGGGCTGGCGGCGGGACATATTGGCCGCGTCGAGTCAGGCTATTAACACGCTCAGGCAGGATACTGGCCCTGAGGCAGATATTGGCGACCGTGCCTCTACTGAGGCAGGTCGATTGATCGAGCTTCGGGGCCGAGATAGGGCGCGGAAGCTGTTGTCAAAAATCGAGGCCGCCTTACAACGTATTGAGGATGGCACCTATGGTTTTTGCGAGGAGACGGGAGAGCCTATTGGAATTAGTCGCTTGGAGGCGCGGCCAGTCGCAACATTGAGTTTGGCTGCTCAGGAACGGCACGAGCGAATAGAGAAAACATATAGCGATGACTAAGGCAAAAATTTTCAGGCGATGTCATGGGGCAACGACAGGCCCTGTTGTTCACATGCTGTTTTAACACAATTCCGCAGTAGACATGCGATCGTCATTGGGCCCACACCGCCAGGGACGGGAGTTATCGCACTGGCCACTTGTGCTGCATCCTCGAACGCAACATCGCCGACTATCCGCTTGATCCCATCGTTAGTGGTAATGCGGTTGATTCCAACGTCAATGACTATACTACCGGGTTTAATCCAATTCTTTCTAATCATTTCGGGGCGTCCCGCTGCAGATATTAAGATATCGGCCTGTAAGCATAATTTATGGGGTTCAGGGGTGTTCGAATGTACGATGGTTATGGAACAGTTCTCCGCTAATAAAAGTTGGGCTAATGGTTTCCCGACGATGTTGGAACGTCCAACTATCACGGCGTGTAAGCCGGTTAGATCCGACCTCACCTCTTTCAACAGTAACAGGCAACCTTGTGGGGTGCAGGGCACGAGGCTGCTGATTCCAGATCCAAGACGCCCAACATTAACGGGGTGGAATCCATCTACATCCTTTTCAGGCAATATCAGGTCTAGGATCCCATTCGGGTTTATGTGTTGAGGCAGAGGTAGTTGTACTAGGATGCCGTGGATAGAGTGGTCCTTATTGAGAGAGCAAATTTCTTTGGCTAGCTCTTCTTGTGAGATGTCCGCCGGGAAATCCCGCTGTATGCTATGCATTCCGGCCGCAAAAGTCTGTTTAACTTTATTTCTTGTGTAGATCCGGCTGGCGGGATCCTCACCCACCATTACTACGGCTAGACCTGGAATCAAGCTGTGATCTTTCTTTAGCCTTTTGACAACCTCTCCTATTGTGGCTCTGAGTTTTTCCGCTGTAGCTTTTCCATCAATGACATGGGCATGAGGCATAGGTTGCTCCGAGACGAGAATATGATATGGATGCGGATAAGCTTTTATCTGATTTTGTCAAACTATGCATCCAATAGCTTGTATAGAGGGCAAACGTTAGATTAGGTATAACTAACCAAATTGGGGCGTAGCCAAGCGGTAAGGCAACGGGTTTTGATCCCGTGATCCCAGGTTCGATCCCTGGCGCCCCAGCCAATTCTTTTGCGCAATGGCAACGATTTCAGATATGTCTAATGATCATGGTCATGATCATCCTCGTCCCAAGGGTTGTGCACAACTGGTGGAGGAAGCCACACTGTCTCGTACGTTTTTTGGAGCTCCTTTTCTTTGGCAAGTTCATCCGAAATGCTCAATTTCGAGTACTTTGCTTCAGTGGGACTGGACCAACCACCCATATTCAGGTTAGGTGCCGATGGCACCCTTGGGGTAGATTTGTCGCACTTAGGACATTTGATTTTGGGCTTCTCATTCATTCCGTGGCGTACCATATAAATCATCGCGCACGGATCGCACATATATTCGTATGTTGGCATGGGAAAAATCTTCTCCGAAAGCCAACGACCGGGACATTGTCCCGGCCATCGCTCTCATTCTGTTGTTGCTAAGATAATAATTTTTTCACTATGCAACACGATACGTGGGTTCACCAATCGAGTTAGTAGCCGATTCTAGGCCCCAAAGACGCGCTGCATTGCCGCCAAGAATCTTTGTTTTAATCTCGTCGGTCAATTGCGGATAACCATACCCCTCAACTAGTTCGTCCGGGATCTGGAACCGACGGAATGCATCAATTTGCCACTGTGGATTGCCCCACAGGAGGGAGTCGGTACCCCACAGCACGTAATCAGATCCTAGTTGTCCGATCAACGTGCCAAGCACATGAGCGCATTCCAGTGGCCTACTTGACACGGTCGCTGCAAAGGTGGAGCCAATTTCACAATAGAGATTGTTCCGTTGGGGTTTGAAGGCCTTCAGTGCCGCCAGTTCTGCATGATATGGCCATGCGGAATGGAAAGCGATGAAGTTTAGGTCAAGGAAGTCGTCACAGACCCTGTCAAAATCCTCAGCGTGAGCATAGCGAGCCATGAACTGGCCAAAAGGAATACCTTTATGACAACCAATGTTTTTGATGCCCAACTCGCGAGCCTTCTCCCACATCGGATACGCAAGTTCTGTGTCGTCAAACCACCAGCCTTTTTTCGGAGTGGAATCAAACGTGTACAGTTTCAGGCCCGAGGTGTCGTAGTCTTCGACGTAATGCTGCATACGCTCCAGCGTTTCGGTGACACCCTGGTTAGGCGTTAAGCCGCCAGCCAGCATGATGGTGCGGTCTGGCCACAGTTCTTTGACTTCGGCTTGCTCGTCCATCGGGATCATGTCGTTTCCGCCGTAATCCTCTCGGAACCCGAATGGATTGAATATCCCTACGTCGGTGTCGCTGCCGTCCAGCAGAAGTTTGCCATAATTCTCTACCGTCATATCCGATGTGCCGTTTGGAAGGCCCATAGCTTTGCCAAGCCCGTCCAACAAATCAACAAACCACATTCCCTGTTCTGTCGTATTCACGCCCTTTACGTAGCCCTCCTTCCGGGTACAGATATGGGTGTGTTGGTCAACAACCGGGCCCATCCTTCCCTTCAGGTAGCTCTTAACTTCAGCAGTAGCAGCGATCTCTCGGGCTTCAGCTTCTTTTACATCAAAAAACTTCATTCCCGTGGCCGCGTTTACCGCCAACATGGCGCCAGCGAAACCACATGCCGAGCGGAAGAAGTCTCGTCGACCCACTTCCGCGTTTTCGGCCATTTCTTCCATCCGATTCTGTACTTGCTCTCCTTCCTGGCCAGAAGTGAAATATGCCGTACCCTGTTCAAATGGATTAGCAGGGTTGACAGCCTTGCCATCAATCCCCTTAAAAGCCTTTCTATAGTCGAATTCCATGACGTTCCCCCTCTCACTCGATGCGTTCATTGTCGGTCAACATCGGGACTTTCCAGAACGATCCTTTAACAGCGGAAGGCTCCGTAGCCACCATCACAAAACATATAAAATTGTAGATGGGCACCTGGGTCTTGTCAAAGCGGACTAATTTTTATGCCGGCTTTGGCAAGAATATTTTTGGTAGATGGGCTAAAATACCGGGTTCAATTTATGTCTTAAATATGCCCTATAACTGGGGTTTCTGTCGAATTTGTTTTGATAAGGGCCTTAGACACAGTTCGACCAAAGAAGCTTCATCATTGTCGGGGAAAAGCCTAAAATGTACCATATTTGGCCACTAGGGGTGCCATATGTGTTATAAATACCACACGTGTCAGAAACGACGCGGTATGGGGGTCTCTACTGTTGATTTAACGGGTTTCTGATAATCTAATGCGGTCGTCGGGCTTTGTGGCCCGTGTTTTCCGCCAAAGTTTAGTCGGGGTTATCCCGCTGGCGGAGATTTTTTGTTCGAACAAACAAGAGTGAGGGTACTCAATATGCATTCGTATACAAAGGGCCTACTTTGCTCCACGGCAGCTGCCGCCTTGATGGCATCTGCTCCGGCGCAGGCCAACGATATGAACGAGATGCGTGCGGAACTGCAAAACCTTCTTGATCGCATGGAGCGCATCGAAGAGGCGCAGTCACAGACGCAAGTTGCTGAGACATCAGCATTAAGAACTAACCGGACATATATCCGGAAACGTGCAGCAGAGCTGCCAAATCGTTATAAGCCTTATGACGTGCGTGATTTATACATTATGCCAGAGAATGCACGCGCCAATGGTGTAGTCGGCGGTGATCTTCCAGGATCTTTCAAGGTTCCTGGTTCGGACACCTCCGTTGCAATTTCTGGTTGGCTAACCATGGGCACTGTTTATGATGGTGGCACGTCTGAGGGCGGGTTCGCAACTTGGGGTCATGCTGGTCTGCTGCGTCCCGATGGCGACAACGCTGCTGGTGGTAGCGACCAGTTGACGATGGAGTCCTTATCCAACGGAATTAGCATAGCGACTTCGTCTGAATCGGATTTGGGAACGATTGGAACCAATATCCTGTTGACCACGGATCGTGATGCTCCTGCATTGGTAAACAACTTGAACCTGAACAGAGTATGGGCTCCAAATGCTAACATGACTGTTGGCAACTGGACGTTTGGCCAGCAAGGTTTGGTGTTTACTAGTGGCGCATGTTACGGTGAAGCAGTAAACACTGGTGGCGCACCATGCCCATTGGGTCTATCTGCTGCAGTTAAGTATTCTGGTAGCGGTGGCGGAATGGACTATGATGTCCAGCTGGTAACTCCTCAGGGTGTTCTTGACGCAGACGGTGTAGATGATGTCGGCGGCGTCAATGTCAGAGGTAGCCTTCCAGATCTGCAGGCGCGTATTTCGCGCCCACTTGGTGCTATGAATTTCAGCATGGGTATGCAAGTTCGTCAGTATGGTTACGACAACAACCAGGGGACCGGTAATACCGCAGCCTTGGCTGGTGCATCTGATGAAACCATTGGTTATGGTATCTTCCCAGAAATCACAATTCCGCTGGGCATGGATAAGTTGTATGCTGGCGTAGCTTACACCGTTGGCGGTCGTAATACGAACATCAACCACTCTTTGTGGACAGGTGGTCGTGGTGAGATGGGTACGGTTGATCCGAACACTGTAGGTATTTCCAATACCACGACAGTTTCGCTTCACTCCTACTATACTCACTGGTGGAACGACACCACGCGGTCTACTATTCACGCGCATGGTGCAAACTCTAACCCAAGCGATTTAAGCACGGGTACAGATGGTACCACGCCGCCTCTGACAAAATGGCGGACCGTATCGGGCAACGTTGTTTGGTCAGTTGCTCCACGTGTCACAACCGGTGTCGGCGTTATTTATAACTCCGCTCTGTTCCGTGGTGACAACTTGAATAGTAATGATACTGCAGATGCGGCCTCAGAAGCTATAGAAGGCCACTGGAGGGTTACCGTTTCCTACTAAGGGAAATAGGTTATCGCAGTATTATATTAAGAATATAATAACTGAGGCCCCGGCAGAGATGCCGGGGCCTTTTTTCTTTTCTGAGTTTTCAATTAGGGAATAGTCCCTCAATCAAAGCGTTTATTCATGCTCGTGCGGCTCAAAAGTTTTTAGTCGGTCCGAAGGCTGTTCGGTTTGATACTTTTGTTTCCATTCTTTGTAAGGCATACCGTAAACAATGTTGCGAGCAGTATCGTAATCCATTTCCACGCCCATGTCCTCGGCCGCTGCGGTATACCATTTGGATAAGCAATTGCGGCAAAAACCCGCGAGATCCATAAGGTCAATATTTTGAACTTCGGGGTTTTCCTGGAAATGGGATACGAGCTGTCGAAATGCGGCGGCCTCAATCTCTAGTCTAATTGTTTTGTCCATTTTATTATGTCTCAAATAGGGTTGTATAAAAAGTTCTCACCTTTCCTATTTATTTCACTATCGCGCGTGGGTCTAGTGGCTTAGTAAAACAGGCTCGAAGGGCTCTCCCGCACTAGTTCGGTATTTCCACCACTAAATGGCTGGCTGAATTTTCGAAGAAGAGCGTTGTTAGCACGGCGCACTTTCTCTTCTGTGATATTTTTAAGTATGAAGTGATCGAGTTCTTCCTGGGGGCTTAGTAAATCACGTGCTTGGGTTAACATTGTGATCTGACTTCTGTGAGAAAAACCGTTAGTGAGTGCAGAGCGGCTATCCAAGGAGAATTGGTGTCCTCCGATGGTGAAGACCCCTTTTCGGCTTAGATAAGCGTACACTGTTTTTTGGGGGGTTGGCTCCGACGGCTCTTGCCGTATATCTACATGACTGAAACGTGCGAAGTCATACTCGTCTCCGATCGCTTCAGTTTGGTGCATGAGTTCTAATTGTTTTAGCGAGAGGAATGTAACAAACATTTTGGTTTCGTTTCCACACGCTTGTTGCAGGGTGGCGGTGATGGAGCCATAACTGGCAAATTTAGCTGAAAAGACGGGCAACAGATTTTTAATGGAGTATAGGATGACCGGGATAACAGTTTGTTGTAATTCGGAGTGAAATTTCTCTTTAAGACGGGCGGGTGAGGCATTTGAGCCAGAAGCAAGAACCGGAATCCGGGGGGTTGCTAGATAAGAAGTTCGCAAACTTTTAGACAGAAAAAGATCTCTTGCGGAAGCTTTCTTGTTGTTAAGTCGGACGATACTCCTTTCAGGCAGTGACTCATCGTACCAGTCAACGGGCCAGCATTCCCCGTGGACAAATAAATATGACGAGGTCGGGGTCCCAAAGGGGTATGCCTTGGCTCGATTCACTAGAGCGTTCTGTTCGGGGTCAAGCACCATCATTAGTCACGCCAAAAACCCACGGCGTTTTGGAATTAAAACTAGATTCGCTGTAGAAAAATACAATGTTGGGGGAACGTTTGGGTTGCGCATACATTTGTTCTCTTATACTGGGATCCTGCGGTCGAGGGCTGGATGATGGGATGTGTTTAGGCTAGGGTATGGTTATATCTGAACTTTTTGGAGAGCCCAAGGATCAATGATAGGGACACCTGAAATCCTTCTGAGGAAAATGTTTGATAGTGCGGTGAACGTTGCTTCCCCTAAACTAAGCCTGCGCCATCATTTACCACCTAGACCCAAGGGTCGCACAATTATTGTGGGAGCTGGGAAGGCTGCGGCTGCGATGGCACAAGCTGTTGAAGCGGAATGGGAGGAGATTGGGCAAGCCGGTGAACTGGAGGGTTTGGTTATAACTAGGTACGGCCACTCTCTAGAAACACGATGGGTTGAGGTTGTGGAGGCAGCCCATCCAGTTCCGGATGCTGCGGGGGTTTCGGCGGCAGGTCGCATCCTGGAGTTTGTAACTGGCCTAGGTTCTGATGATCTTGTGCTGTGTCTGTTATCTGGTGGTGGATCAGCCCTGCTTACCCTGCCTATCCAAGGTATCAGTCTGGATGAGAAAAGAGCGGTAACACAAAGTTTGTTGAACTGCGGTGCAACAATTTCTGAAATTAATTCGGTTCGGAAACACTTATCTGCGATAAAAGGGGGCAGATTGGCTGTTGCTGCTTATCCGGCTCAAACAGTAACGCTGGCGATTTCTGACGTTCCGGGTGACGATCCGGCTATTATTGCGTCGGGGCCGACAGTCGCTGATCCATCAACACTAGCCGATGCCAATTACGTAATAGAAAAGTATCAAATTAAGCTACCATCGGCGGCTAAAATGGTGCTTGCGAGAGAAAGTAGTGAGACGCCACAGGCGGGTGACCCGCTGCTACAAAGAGCGAGGGTTCGTCTGATTGTCACTCCTCAGGAAGCCCTAGAGGCTGCAGCAAAAGTGGCTCGCGAGGCAGGAGTTACGCCCATAATTCTGAGTGACTCTATAGAGGGTGAGAGCCGTGATGTGGCTCAGGTACACGCAGCAATAGCTCGTCAAATTGCGGAAAGAGACCAACCTTGGTCTGCTCCGTGTGTGCTTTTATCTGGAGGTGAGACTACCGTGACTATCAATGGGAATGGGTCGGGGGGGCCCAATTCTGAATTCTTGCTATCCCTAATGTTGTCTTTAGACGGGGCTTCCGGGATTTACGCTTTGGCTTGTGACACCGATGGAATTGATGGCAGCGAAGAAAATGCTGGAGCCATTATTGGGCCGGACACCTTGGCAACAAGTCTGAAGAAAAACATGGCTCCAGCCAAATTCCTAGCTAATAACGATGCATATACCTTTTTCTCGGCTATCGATGGTTTAATAATTACAGGGCCCACGCATACGAATGTGAATGATTTTAGGGCGGTGCTTATAGAAAAATAGTTTTGCGGTTGGGAGCCAGGTTTGTGGTAGCTTCCAAAACAGATTTACAGTGCGGCAAGAGATTGATAAAGTCTGCGTTTGTTGGCGCCTGGGCGCGCAGAGATAGGCCAGATAACCATGAAAATTGTTGCCGGGAATAGTAATCGGCCCCTAGCTGAGGCGATAGCGGCTTACTGTGGTTCTCCGCTGAGTGCCGCGACTATCAGGAGATTCTCCGACCAAGAAGTCTTCGTTGAAATCGAGGAAAATGTGCGAGGTGAGGATATGTTCCTGATCCAGCCTACTTCGTTTCCGGCAAACGACAATGTGATGGAGCTTTTAGTTACGCTTGACGCGTTGCGGCGAGCTTCTGCGAAGCGGATTACGGCGGTAATTCCTTATTATGGTTACGCCCGTCAGGATAGAAAGCCAGGGCCTCGGACGCCGATTTCTGCCAAGTTAGTGGCCAACCTAATTACAACGGCAGGCGCCGATAGGGTTTTGACCTTGGATCTTCATGCTGGTCAGATCCAGGGTTTTTTTGATATTCCAGTAGATAACCTTATCTCGGGTCCCGTGATGGAGACAGATATTCAGCTCCAATTTCCAGGGGAAAGCTTGGTGGTCGTTTCGCCCGATGTTGGTGGGGTAGTTAGAGCACGAGCCATTGCCAACCGGATTGACGGAGACCTTGCCATAGTTGATAAAAGGCGGGAACAGGCTGGTATTTCCGAGGTGATGAATATAATTGGGGATGTGAGGGGACGGCGTTGTATCCTCGTTGACGACATAATCGATTCTGCGGGGACTGTTTGCAATGCGGCGAACGCACTAAGGGAAGCTGGGGCAACTTCGGTGATGGCGTATGTGACTCACGGCGTGTTGTCGGGTGGCGCAGTTGCCCGTGTTGCCGCGTCTTCCCTGGAAAAACTTGTGATTACAGATAGCATCCAGGCGACGCAACCTGTGGAATTGGCACAGAATATTAGAGTACTTTCTATAGCTGATTTGATCGCTGAGGCAATGAAAAGAATAAGTGAGGAAACGTCTGTTTCTAGTCTTTTCGAGTAACGGAGTATTAGATTTTGTTTGAGGCAATTTTTTTGGACAAGGAGTCAAATGATGGCGGATATCGCTGAAATACAAGCCGAACGACGTATGGGGGTCGGAAAGGGAGTTGCTCGCGCGTTGCGTCGGGACGGACGTGTGCCGGGGGTGGTTTATGGTGGCGATTCGGATAGTTTGGCAATTTCGTTGGAGACATCGCTTATTACTCGGGAGCATGAAAGGGGTGGCTTTTTTAGTCGGCTTTACAGTCTAGACGTAGATGGCAAGAATCTCAGAGTACTGGCCCGGGAAGTGCAATTGCATCCTGTAACTAGTGCTGTTCTCCACGTGGATTTTCTCCGATTAACGGGTGATAGTGAAGTCAACGTTGATGTGCCTGTTGAATTTCTTAACGAAGACCTTTCGCCTGGGGTAAAACGCGGGGGTGTTTTGAATATCGTAAGAAGGACAGTGGAGCTCGTTTGCCGGGCTGATAGTATTCCCGAGGTGATAGAGGCCGATATTGGGGAATTAGAGATCGGGGATTCCGTAAAAATTAGCGCTATAGGTTTGCCGGATGGGGTGAGGCCGAGCATAGGGGATCGTGATTTTACTATTGCTACAGTTGCTGCCCCGACAGTCATGTTGGAGGAAGAGACTGTCCAGACAGCAGAGGATGGCGAAGAGGACGAAACTCTTGAAGGAGCAGCTAGAGAGGGTGAATCTGACGGCGAAACGCAGAGCCCCTCGTCGGGCGGCGACACAGAATAATAGAGCTACGTGATGTTCCTACTGGCGGGTTTGGGAAATCCAGGCGCCAAATATGCCTCAAGTAGGCACAATGTTGGTTTTATGGCGATTGACGCTATTGCTGAAAAAAATAAGTTTCCTCTTTTCCGGCAGAGATTCGGCGGACTCGTATGTCGGGGAAGGATCGAACCCGAGGATGTTATTCTGTTTAAGCCAAATGGCTATATGAATAATTCAGGACAACCATTGGCTGCGGTCGTGCAATTTTTTAAGTTGTCATTGCCAAACATATGGGTGATTCACGATGACCTCGATATCGAACCAGGTCGTGTCAGAGTGAAGACTGGTGGCAGTGCCGGAGGGCACAACGGATTAAAGAGTATCGACAGTCATATAGGAAGAGGTTATTCAAGGTTGCGTATCGGAATTGGGCGGCCTCCTCGTGACACCGATGTTTCAAATTATGTGCTCTCGAACTTCAAGTCTAACGACTTGCCATGGTTGGATAACCTGATTTCGGAGATTGCCGGCACTATGCCATTTCTTTTGAATCGGGATTCCCAGACCTTCTGTAACAACATAGTCTCGTCTATGCGATCAATTTCTCCGGGACTTAAACCCGACCAATGAATATGGATAGTGGGCTCTAATAAATGGGATTTAATTGTGGTATTGTTGGCTTGCCCAACGTGGGAAAATCGACCCTGTTCAATGCTTTAACATCGTCCCAAGCTGAAGCAGCAAACTACCCGTTTTGTACAATTGAACCAAATTTAGGTCGGGTCCCGGTGCCGGATCCCAGATTGAATACCCTAGCTGACTTAGCGTCATCGGAACGGCGTATTCCTACGAGTCTCGAGTTTATCGATATTGCAGGGTTGGTGAGAGGAGCAAGCAGTGGGGAGGGGCTAGGGAATCAATTTCTTGCGCAAATCCGGGAAGTGGATGCGTTAGCACATGTGGTCCGGTGTTTTGAAGATGAAGATGTCAGCCATACCCAGGGAACGATTGACCCAGTTTCTGATGTTCAAATTGTGCAAACAGAGCTTATGCTGGCAGATCTTGAGAGCCTGAGCAAACAACAGGTGCGACTAGAGAAAATGAAAAGAGGTGGGGATGGGGGGGCCGCGGCTCTTTTGCAAGTTGTCAATAAGGTTTCAAGGTGTTTGGAGGAGGGGGAAGCGATCGGGGATTTGGATTGGGCCGATTCTGAACGGGATCTTGTCGAGAGTTTGAATCTTCTATCCACAAAACCCGTAATGTATGTTTCAAATGTAGAGGAGTCAGCAGCGAGCCTTGGCAATGCGCACTCCTGTGCCCTTTCGGAGTTAGCGCAAAAGAGTGGGGCGGAGTGTATAATTGTGTCGGCGCAGTTAGAGTCGGAAATTTCCGCAATGGGAGATCCCGAGGAGAAAACAGAGTTTCTTGAAGTTATGGGACTCTCCGAATCGGGCCTTAGCCGGATGGTTAGAGCAGGTTATAAATTACTTGATTTAATTACCTTTTTTACTGTAGGGCCTAAGGAAGCGCGGGCTTGGACGGTAAGGAAGGGATCGGATGCTATCCATGCGGCGGCAAAAATTCATACAGATTTTGCCAGGGGGTTTATTAAAGCAGACACTATCTCATATGTTGATTTTGAATCAGCGGGTGGTGAAACTAAAGCCCGTGAGGCGGGCAGGCTCAGACAAGAGGGGCGTGATTATATTGTTGAAGATGGTGATGTCATGTTGTTCCGATTCAATGTTTGATGAGTGCGTATGAGTTTTGTTTTTATGTCAGCTAGTTTGGTAATATATTTCGCACTTTTATATTAGATCTTCAGCAAAGGAACAGATTTATCGAATGAAAGGCCATTAGGTCGCCCTTATCACAAAAATGTGACTACATCCCACACCCAGCAGTCTACTCTGGCACCCAATTATATCCAGATGGAATAAGGCTACAAGGGGGACCGATAGCCCTCTCAGCGTCTGTATAGTTGACTTAAATTCTACTCAAATGGTTCCAAAATATTAGAGTTTGCCATGGCATCGCTTATATTTTTTTCCTGAGCCACAGGGGCATAGCTCATTTCGTCCAACCTTTCCCCAAGCCTTAGGGTCATCGGGATCGGGTTTTGATCTTCTGGATGTGGCAGTGGGCGGATCTGCTTCTAAACCCGTTTGGGAGGCAATATTATTGGTGGGCGCTTGACGACCTAATTGCGCACCCAAAGTTGATGCTTGGTCTCCCGGAGTTGTTTCTGTTTGGAATTCGACGTTACATAAAAGTTTGGTTACTGTTTCTCTAAAACGAATCAGTAATGCTTGAAATAAGCTAAATGCTTCTGACTTATACTCGTTTAGCGGATCCCTTTGGCCATATGCTCGCAACCCAATACCCTGCCTTAGGTGATCAAGCTGCAAAAGGTGATCCTTCCATTGTTGGTCCAAAACTTGAAGTAAGAGGCTTTTCTCCGCTGCTCGCATTAGGGGCGGGCCGTAGCGGACGGCTTTTTCTGCCATCTTTCTGTCGGCGGCCGCGCTTATGCGGGAAACGATCTCTATTTCTGTGGTCCCTTCTTCTTTTGCCCAAGCCTTTATAGGAAGATCAAGTCCAAATTGTTCCTTGCAGGCGACACTTAATTCTGTCGTTTGCCACTGCTCAGCATATGCTTTCTCTGGAATATGCTGTTGGACCAAGTCCTCAATAACTTCATTTCTCATGTCGGCAATGGTATCAGTGACGTCGTCGTTAGCCATGATTTCACGGCGCTCTTCATAAACTACCTTTCTCTGATCATTCATCACATCATCAAAACGTAGTAGATTTTTACGGATATCAAAGTTTCGAGCCTCGACTTTTTGTTGAGCTTTTTCGAGGGCTTTATTTATCCACGGATGGACGATGGCTTCCCCATCTTCAAGCCCAAGCTTTCTAAGCATTCCATCCATTCTTTCCGAACCGAAAATTCTCATCAAGTCGTCTTCCAAAGACAAATAGAATGTCGATGCTCCCGGATCTCCTTGCCGACCAGATCTTCCCCTTAATTGATTATCTATTCGTCGACTTTCGTGTCGCTCAGTGCCAATTACATAAAGCCCGCCAGATTCCACGACATCTTCTCTCCCCTTTACACCGGGCCCTTCCTTTGTCGTAAATTTTTCAGGGGGCGTTTTGGTGACTTCTGCTGGGGCATCCGAGTTCCCGCCTAGTTGAATATCTGTGCCTCTGCCGGCCATGTTAGTCGCGATGGTAACAGCTGTGCTTGATCCGGCCTGGGCTATAATCAGAGCTTCTTGTTCATGGTAGCGAGCGTTCAAAACGTTATGCTTAATTTTTTCTTTTTTTAGGCGTTTGGACAGCAACTCAGACTTTTCGATGCTGGTTGTGCCAACTAGTACGGGTTGTTTCCTGGAGTGACATTCCTTAATTTTCTTCAACACTGCTTCCCATTTTTCTTCCATAGTGCGGTATATTTCGTCGTCGTTATCCGCTCTAATCATGGGTAGGTGAGTTGGTATTTCTGAGACATCTAAACTATATATCTCGCCAAATTCTGCTGACTCGGTCGCAGCTGTTCCTGTCATGCCAGCTAGTTTGGGGTACATACGAAAATAATTTTGGAATGTGATCGAGGCTAGTGTCTGGTTTTCATTTTGGATTTCCGCATTTTCCTTGGCTTCTAGGGCTTGGTGTAATCCGTCTCCGTAACGGCGGCCTTCCATCATCCTTCCGGTAAATTCATCTATAATGATCACGCGCTTATCTTTTACGATATAGTCCGTGTCTCTGGTAAATAGCTTGTGGGCCCGGAGCCCCTGATTAACATGATGCACGATGCTCACATTCTCAATGTCATATAAATGTTCGCTTTGTAGTAGTTTTAGTTTCCTAAGGATGCTCTCTACTTTCTCTGTGCCCTCTTCTGTAAGTGTTACTGATTTAGCCTTTTCATCTTTTTCAAAATCATTTGCCCCGAGCTCGGGGATGATTGTATCCACTTGTTTATAAAGAGCGGAATTATCTTCAGTGGGTCCGGAAATAATTAGAGGAGTTCTTGCTTCGTCAATTAAGATGCTGTCGACTTCATCTATAATGGCAAAATTGAATGGGCGCTGGACCATAGTGTCTAAAGAGAATTTCATATTGTCCCGTAAATAGTCGAAGCCTAATTCATTGTTTGTTCCATATGTGACGTCGCAGGAGTAGGCCTTGCGACGATCTTCGTCGCTAAGGTCATGGGAAATGCAGCCTATGCTGAGTCCTAGAAATTGGTATATTTGTCCCATCCACTCAGCATCTCTCTTGGCCAGATAGTCATTGACCGTTACCACGTGAACTCCTTTTCCAGAGAGAGCGTTAAGGTAAACAGGTAGCGTGGCAACCAGAGTTTTTCCTTCGCCCGTTTTCATTTCTGCGATAGTGCCGTGGTGCATGACTATTCCACCAATAAGTTGGACATCATAATGTCTCTGCCCAAGGGTCCGCTTTGAGGCTTCACGTACTGTTGCAAAGGCTTCTACCAAGAGGGAGTCCAGGTCTTCGCCCTTACTAATCCTCTCTCGGAACAGTTGAGTGCGAGCCTGGAGCTCACTATCACTTAAAGGTGTGAGTTGGGTCTCTAGGGAGTTAATTTCATCGACAGTCCGGCGGTGAGTCTTAATTATGCGATCATTTGCCGATCCAAATAGGCGTTGCGCCAAAGACGAGATCATTTATAGCCTTCTCATTAAATGTTGCCAGAAGGAGTATTTGTAAACCTGAAATAGGCGCCTCAAGGCCCTCTGTCAACGGAACTAAGGTCGTTGTCTTGTAGTGGGGGTCCGTATATGCAAGAAATAACTAAAGGTATTAGCTAGGAACTATCGGAGATATTTGCAATGGCTAAGGGGTCCAGGGAGCGAGACTCTTTCCCAGTTCTTCCGAGGATTAAGGGTGTACGGATGGCGGCTGGAGCGGCTCGAGTGAAGTATGAGGGTCGAAAGGATTTAATGTTGGTTGTCTTTGAGCGGCCGGTTTCGATTGCGGGAGTATTCACCAAGTCAAAAACTGCGTCGGCTCCTATAAAGTGGGATAAGCGAGTTGTGCGAGCGGGTTCGGCTCGGGCTCTAGTAGTGAATTCTGGGAATGCTAATGCCTTTACCGGTAACGCTGGAGAGGAGGCAGTTAGGCAAACAGCCGATGTTGCCGGGCGGCTTGTGAAGTGTTCCCCGGAACAGATACTGGTTTCTTCAACCGGGGTTATTGGTGAAAAACTGAATGTGGCAAGGATTGCGGCCTTTCTTCCAAATTTGTACAAACAACTACGTGGTAATGCGTGGTGCGATGTGGCCGAAGCAATAATGACCACTGATACTTTCCCAAAAGGGGCATCCTGTGTCGCGAGGCTTAATGGGAGGGAAGTTAAAGTAATTGGGATTGCTAAAGGTTCTGGGATGATTGCGCCTAATATGGCAACCATGCTTGCGTATGTGTTCACTGATGCCCGGCTGCCGAGCCCAATTTTGAGACGGATGCTTAGGAGTGCAAATGACAGGAGTTTTAACTGTATAACTGTAGACGGCGATACTTCGACTAGTGATACGGTTTTGGCCTTTGCGACAGGTGCAGTGCCACTGGGTTTTACTCCTAAAACCATCCGGGATAAACGCCTGCTGCCATTTCGCGTCGCTTTGCAAAACGTAATGTTGGATCTTGCCAAGCAAATAGTGCGAGATGGAGAGGGGGCAACAAAGCTTGTGCAGATTGCAATTACTGGTGCTAGTTCAGTCAGCGCTGCTCGTAATATAGGGATGTCCGTAGCTAACTCCCCGTTGGTCAAGACAGCTATAGCGGGATCAGATCCAAACTGGGGTAGGGTGGCAATGGCCGTGGGAAAGAGTGGGGAGCCTATCTTGCAGGAACGGCTGCGTATTAGTATAGGCCCGTTTCTCATAACCGAGGAAGGTAGAGTGCGTGAAGAATATCGGGAAGACTTAGTTGCGGCTTATATGCAGGGCCAAGAAATTAATATTGGCGTAGACGTGGGTGTGGGACGCAGCCGAGCTACTGTATGGACCTGTGATTTGACCCACGAGTACGTATCAATAAACGCGGATTACAGGAGCTAGTTTGACAGTAATTCCCCATCTGGTGACAGCTTCTTGGGACGGAGTTAGGTAATTGAGAAGTCAGGTGACAGTGGGTGCTGTGGCTTTATTTGATCGCTCTCATAGGGTTTTGGTTGCTCAAAGGCCTTCGGACGGGTCGATGCCTGATGTCTGGGAATTCCCGGGTGGAAAACAGCGGGTTGGTGAGGATATTCGGTCAACTGCTTGTCGGGAGACTCGGGAAGAATTGGGAATAAGAATCGGCGAGCAGAAGTTGTGCCCTTTTGACGTAGTCCAGCACTCGTATGAGACGTTTGATCTAGTTTTGCACTTGTTCATATGCAGTGAATGGGAGGGTCTCTTGGTTCCAATGGTGCATAATCGCCTTCGCTGGGTGCCACTTCGGCAACTCTTTTCCTACCGGATGCCCCCTGCGGATGGGCCCCTCGTAGAAAAGTTGGTTTTGGCTTTTGGTGACACATAGTTAGCGTCGCAAACCAAAAACGTATTTCATCCTAGAATTTTTTCAAGCCCACTGTCTCCAGTTCCAGGCCTGAGGGGTTGCTGCTGTCGTGGATGCGGCGCCCATCCTATACTGTATAAAACTTCAAATTTTGCGCTTATCTTGCCTTTGGGTCCGTTACCATGTTTGGGATATAGGTTTGTAGCTTTTGTAAACAGCCCCCGAGGCGTGAAATGCTTGCACCGTTCATTAAGAGCATTGCCCTCTCCCATTTTCCTTAGATCTTTCATTAGACTAAACAGATCAGGATAGTCCACTGTAATATAGTCGACATCTACTACGACTATGGTGAAGCCAATCCGTTGCATTAGGTCACCCAGGTCGCGTATTTGAACAAACGGGGCCACCCTTGGGAATAATTCTGAGGTTGAGGGGTTTACTGCGTTTGTTAAACTTTGACGGAGCTCGCTGAGAGTATCGCCTCCAAGTAGAGCGCCAAGAAATAACCCATCGGAACGGAGACAGCGAAGTATTTCGGCGAGAGCTCGGGGAAGGTCGTTTGCCCAGTGCAGGTAGAGAGGGCTTAGAACAAGGTCGATACAGCTATCGGCAAGTGGCAGGCGTTCTTCATGGGCTACTAACTGTGGAGGGTCTGCCCGTCCAGCCATTGCAGCTGAAATATCACAGTTGATGAAGAATTCACGTCCGTGGCTTTGGTCGAGCATACTCTTTGTTTGCCCGCTTCGGCACCCGAGCTCCAGGACCCGCGGAAATGAACGCCTGATCATTTCTAGCTTTTCGATCAATCGATGGCGAACGTCTTCGAACAAAAAATCATGGCCACCCTTGTATGCGGTCATCCTAGAGCGGTTCTTTTTAACCGCATAACGATCGAAGATTTCTTTTTTATTTGTCATTGGCTTCTTGTGTCTTGTGGGCCAGATAGAACGGCGTTACAAAAGTAATTGATGTGCCACGGAAAACCAAACTATGTTGTTGTCCGAAGTAATATTCTTATGCTTTGTCGCTAACTTCTAACGCTTTTAGTACCAAAAAGACCCACAAAGTACTTTGTGCCTTGAAGCACGGGCGGCGTAAGGCTAGCTTAATCTGACTTTGACTCGAGAAGTTTTGTGCCATGAAAAAAGTTGTAATTTATACAACGGGGCTCTGCCCGTTTTGTCTGTTAGCCAAGCGGTTGTTTGCCGAGAAAGATGTTGCCTATCAAGAAGTTGATATTCTAATGGACGCGGGGGCTAGGGCAGATATGATTGAAAAGTCTGGGGGTAGAACCAGTGTGCCACAAATTTTTGTGGATGATATCCACATTGGGGGCTCGGACGATCTTTACGCCTTGGAGGAGGAGGGGCGTTTGGACGTTATTTTGGGTTTAGTTTGAATGGAGGTGCGGGCCGCCTGCATCCAAGTGACTAGTGGGCCATCTTTGCAGGATAACGTGGAGATGGCTTCCAAGTTTCTGGGTGAAGCCTGTTTAAGGGGCGCTAAATTTGTTTTTTTGCCCGAAAACGTGGGTCTTCTGGGCCCCGGTGCAGTTATGCGTGAGGCCGCGACCCGAGAGGAACACCATGTGGCATTATTGGCTTTTAGGTCACTTGCAGCCAAATTGGATGTTTGGATTTCCGTTGGTTCGTTGGCCGTTAAGCTTGAAAATGGCGGTTTGGCCAATAGGTCTTACCTACTAGATTCTTGTGGGAACATAGTTTCACGATACGATAAAATCCATATGTTTGACGTAGATTTGCCTAATGGGGAGCGATATCGCGAATCAGACAATTACGTGGCCGGTAAGGAGGGTCGTGTTGCAGAGACCCCGTGGGGCCTTTTTGGGCTGACTATTTGTTATGACCTGCGGTTTCCCCATTTGTATCGTAGCCTAGCTAAGGCGGGGGCGAGCATTATAGGTGTTCCATCCGCCTTTACCCGCACAACAGGCCGGGCTCACTGGCATATTCTATTACGGGCTCGTGCAATAGAAACTGGCTGTTTTATTGTGGCTTCGGCGCAGTGCGGACGGCACTACGGGAAGCGCTGGACCTATGGTCACTCATTGGTTGTGGACCCCAATGGGACTATCTTGCAGGAGGCTGATGAGGAACCTTGTTTCATTATGGCTACCCTCGAGTTAGGGCTGGTCAATACAGCCAGGGTGTCATTGCCCAGTCTGCAACATGATCGTGATTATAAGATAACTATGTAGAGGTATCGGCGTAACATTGCCTGACTATTATTTGTGTAAGACGGGTCTAGATGCGCAAATTCTTTGTATTTGAGCAGGTTTTGGTTGGTCTATGGTTAGATCTTCGTACGCCAATATATGTAAATGCCCCAGCGTGAGTTGAATTAGTTCATTAGCTTTCAGTAAATAATCGGGGTTAGTCGGTTTTCCAAATTTTTCATTGCCTATAGCGAATGTTTCATAAACCAGCAAGCCTCCAACTGCCAAGGATTCGATGATTTGTGGGAATAAGGGTCTGTGGAGATAATTTGTTACTACAATTGCGGTGAATACGTCGCCTTTGAAAGGCCAAGGGTTGGGTGATTCAAGGTCCACCTGGGCAATGGATAGGCGCGAACTCTTGAGCTGGTCCAAACGAGATACATCTTTGTCGATAGATACGACTGTATGGCCTTTATCCAAAAGATATTGGGTGTGGCGACCTGACCCGGCTGCAATATCAAGGATTGGGCCAGAGTGTGGTATTATTGAGCTATGCCGCTGCAACCAAGAGGAAGGCCCAATGGGTGCGGTGAAATTCTGGTTTACCATTCCGGATTTCCTATAATTTTGCTTAGTAAATGTCTCCTGCTAGCCTGAAGGAGCCTCTGAAACCATCCTTTGTCCGGCCGGCGGAGGATAGCATGGGGCTTGCATTCATGCATAATATGGTGACATGTAAGACTCTGAGACAAAAAGTTCCCATATTTGGGATGGATAAGGCCCTTTTATGATAGTTTTTGATTTACGTTGCGCCAATGACCATGTTTTTGAAGCATGGTTCGCGGATAGTGAAGCCTTTGAGAAACAGCGCGATGGTGGGAAAGTCGATTGCCCAGTTTGTGGTGATCGAAAAATAGAAAAAGCCCCTATGGCGCCCAACATAGCAACCGGAAAAGCTAAAGAGACCCCCAACTCTGAAAGAGCGGCTAAAGAGACTGAGGCGATGGGCCGCATTCTCGATGCTTGTCGTGCCCTGCAAAAAGAGGTCGAGCGCACCAGTGATTATGTTGGCTCTAAGTTTGCTGAGGAAGCCCGGAAGATACATTATGGAGAGACTGGAAAGCGGAGTATATATGGGGAGGCAACCAATGAGGAAGCAAAAGAGTTGAAAGATGAGGGGGTTCCAGTTGCTTCTATACCCTGGCTCCCTCCGACTGATAGCTGAGAAAGTTTCGTGAGGGTTAAATTTTATCCTAGTCATATGTTGTTTCTCACTTGAACTGGGAAAGTTAAATGACTTCGTTTGGTAGGGGAATTCTTTCAGATTGGTTCTTAAATGAAGAGTTAACATTTCTCAACCATGGTGCATTTGGGGCTGTTCCGAGAAGGGTTTTTCGGGCGCAGGAGAAGTGGCGAAGGGAGATTGAGGCTCAACCTGTTATGTTTCTCAATCAAGTCCTGGATCCAGAGTTGAAAAAGCTCGCTGAGCGGCTGAGCAATTTCGTGGGGGCACCCCCAGGTGAGCTGGTTTTTACATGCAACACCACGGAGGCCATTAGTAGTGTAGCCCACTCAATCATTCGCTCTCCAAATGATGAGGTTCTTTTAACTGACCAAACCCACGAAGGTGTTGCCAATATATTTAGGTACTTATGCGGACGGGTTGGTGCCCAAGTCAAAAGGGTGGCGTTGCCCTGGCCCGTCAGGTCAGAGACTGAAATAATCGATGCTTTTGAGCCGCACCTAACAGGGGGTGTGCGTCTTGTAGTACTTGATCATGTGACCTCAAAACAATCAGTTGTCATGCCATTAAAGGCGTTAGTTCAGGCCTGCCAGAGGGCGGATTGTTCAGTTATTGTGGACGGGGCCCATGCTCCTGGGATGCTCGATCTGGAGGTATCGGAAATAGGTGCGGATTGGTATGTAGGGAACTGCCACAAGTGGCTACTCGCTCCAAAAGGTGCAGCATTTCTTGTGGCTAAAGATGACAGTTCTCAGGGAATCCATCCCGCCACAATCTCTACAAGTTATGGGAAAGGGTTTTGGAGCGAATTTGCATGGACTGGAACTCGTGATCCGTCAGCATGGCTCTCGATCGGGGACGCTCTTGATTTCTGGTCGCAAGTTGGGGGAAAAGTCGGCAGAGATTATATGTGTAACTTGGCCGACTGGGCTGGGGAACAGTTGGCTTCTGATTGGCGTACCGAGAGGGGGGCTATTAGCGATATGACTGGGGCCATGGCAGCTGTGCGGCTACCAGACAACTCAGTGCTGGAAGCGGCGGGCCCGGATACGTTACACGACTGGCTTTTGAGGGTGCATAAGATCGAAGTTCCTATTTTTTTTCATGGTGGTTCTCTATGGCTCCGAATATCGACACACCTTTATAACGATGAAAGTGACGTATCTCGATTGTCCCAAGCGTTGCTTCAGTACGATGGTAGATAAATCAGGATTGGTCTAATGGTTTTGAGGCATGAAGGATGTAACTCACGCTTAGATCTTTAGTGAGAGTCCAAGTTCTGGATAGCGGGGCGTATCCGATTCCTCTAATTCGCATTGGTTCTAATCCATGGGTCAATAAGCCTTGGATTATTTTGGATGGAGGAGTAAATTTCTCCCACTGATGGGTCCCGCGAGGCAACAGCCTGAGCACATACTCGGCGCCGAGAATTGCGGCGGCGTAGGATTTTAATGTCTTATTGAAAGTAGAAAGGAACAAGGATCCGCCAGGCTTTAGTACCAGTGATAATGTTTCCAAAAAAATTGCCTTATCCGCAACGTGTTCCAGAACTTCCATCGCGACAACAACTTCAAATTTTTGCCCTGTGCTGTGTAGTTCTTCCAAAGTTTGGCATCGGTAGTTAATTTTTAGGTTCATTTGTTGTGCGTGATCTCGTGCAACACTGATGTTGGCTTTCGACGCGTCAATTCCCGTTACTTTAGCTCCGAGCCTTGCCATGGGCTCGGATAATATCCCTCCACCACAGCCGACATCCAGCAGTTGGATGCCAGCAAGAGCGTCGCCCTCCCCTGTTGGAGTGCTCATCACTGACGCTAGGTTATCGAGAATAAATGAGAGCCGGATGGGATTAAGCTTAAATAGCAAAGCTGAGGGCCCATCAGGGTCCCACCACCCGTCGGCCATTGCGTCAAATCGGCTTATTTCTTCGCCGTCTACTGTTCGACGAAGATTGGTATCTGTTGGCGGCATCAATTAGCTCACGCTGTATCCTAGGTTGCTTCGCCGCTCGGGGCGAAGTAATTTACTGTAACAGTTTGATAATAACACATTCAGTTGGCAGTGGCTCGTTGGGAATCAATTTTAAATGGCTCGGATCGTCCAAAAGTTTGGTGGCACCTCGCTTGCCAATATTGATAAAATAAATGACGCAGCTAAGCACGTTGCGCAAGCCGTGGCAGATGGGCACGAAGTAGCTGTAGTGGTTTCCGCGATGTCGGGCACTACAAACCAACTGGCTGCGTGGGCAGAGGAAATAAGTAGCAATCCAGATCCTTGCGAATATGATGCTGTGGTTTCAGCTGGGGAGCAAATAACTGCAGGCTTAATGGCAATGGCCATTCAAAGGCTTAATATCCAGGCGCGATCATGGTTGGGGTGGCAATTGCCGATTAGAACTGATCTCCAGCATGCACGGGCGCATATTGAAAAAATTGAGACAGAGGCAATATCCGGCAGTTTGGCTCAAGGGGTAGTCGCAGTAGTTCCGGGTTTCCAAGGTGTCGATGAGGAAAATAGAATAGCAACTTTGGGCAGGGGTGGATCTGATGCGTCCGCTGTAGCTCTGGCTGCGTCTATAAGGGCAGATTTATGCAATATTTATACCGATGTTGATGGGGTCTATACTAGCGACCCTCGGATCGTGGCGAGAGCCCGTAAGCTTGACAAGATCACCTATGAGGAGATGCTCGAGCTGTCATCGTTGGGGGCAAAGGTATTGCAGAGCCGTGCGGCGGAGTTGGCCATGCGCCATAGGGTGGTGGTTCAGGTGTTGTCCACTTTCCACGATTTGCCAGGAACTTTGTTAGTGGATGAGGAGTCAGGAGTGGAACAACAAATTGTAAGTGGCATAGCATTCAGTCGTGACGATGCAAAAATTACCTTAACAAATATTCCAGATCAACCTGGAATAGCTGCTGGAATTTTCGGTCCTTTGTCGCAATCAAATATCAATGTTGATATGATTGTTCAAAATGCTTCAGGGGATGGGACTTCAGCTGACTTGACATTCACTGTGAGTAAGAATGACTTGGGGAGCGCTATAATGGTGATAGAAGGTGTGAGGTCCTCCCTTAACTATGCAGAACTAATGTCGGACGATAATGTAGCAAAGATTTCCGTGGTTGGTGTGGGCATGAGAACGCACGCTGGTGTTGCTGCTACGATGTTTGAAACATTGGCAGAAAAAGGCATTAATATACAGGTTATTTCTACCTCGGAAATAAAGGTGAGTGTGCTTATTGCTAAGGAATATACAGAGCTCGCCCTTCGATCGTTACACACGGCATATGGTCTAGATAGTCGGTCGTCCGGTGGGTAATGGGATGAACATCACTCAATTATGGCTGGAGTAATTGTTGGGACTTTTGGGGGAATTGCGGTAGGGTTAGTGCCAGCACTCTTTGTGGTGGTGCGATATTGTAGAACGGCATCTATGTCTGGGCACTTGTTAGCTTGGCGACGGGCGATTTATGAAAAGTGCGGCTAAGAAAGAGTTGAGGGTGGGAAGAGCCGAACCGTATAGTGGGGTAGGTGCGGAGCTTAGAATTTTACGCGAGGAGCAAGGCCATAGTCTGCCAGAGGTGGGAAGGGCCTTGAAAATTAGTCCGCGATATTTGACAGCTTTGGAGGAAGGGGCTTTCGCGGATCTTCCAGGGCCGGCCTACGTGCTTGGTTTTCTCCGCAGTTATGCCGCGTTCCTCGGGGTTAGCCCCGTTGTTGCTGTAGAAAAATTTAAGAGAGAATCTAGTTATGAGGATAAACCAGATCTCGATTTCCCAGTGCCCGTTCGAGAGACTAATGTCCCCAGGGTGTCGTGGGTGTGGGGATCCCCGGCCATAGTAGTGGCCCTGCTCTGTGTTTGGTATTTTATCCAGGAGTCTGGAAAGGTAGAGTTTGATGAGATAGCTGAAGTCCCCGAGAGATTTTGGGAAAGTGCGGAGCGGCGTCCGATAGCAAAAGATAGGGACATTGTTGCCGAGGTTACCGATGGGCGAGGGGCCGACGAGCCCGTTGGGGAGGTGGAGACCATAGCCGTTGCAGATACCGAGTTTGAACTCGAGCCGAGCGACAATGTAGAGGCTAAGGCACCCATGAGTTCTGCCGAGGAAGCCGAGCTTTCCGATTCCATTATCAGCGTGCCTGCGGAATTTGAAGCACCTTCGGTTAGTGATGATCCTGAGGGAGATGAAGTGCGGCCGAATATTGTTCCAACTCCACCAGCCCCACCTGTGGAGAGTCAGGCTGGACAACAGACACGCATTTATGGTGCAGAGAATTCCATGTCTCGGGTTACCCTTTTGGCGGTTCAAGACAGTTGGGTTCAAGTGGAAGGTCCAGATGGAAAACTCTTAATTACTAGAATTTTGTATACAGGCGATAGTTATCGGGTGCCGAATCGTTCAGGCCTAACATTAATTACAGGGAACGCAGGTGGTCTTAAAATAATTGTCGATGATATAGAGGCGCCGCCATTAGGCCCGCTCGGGGCCGTTAGGAGAGGTGTTTTATTGGATCCGGAGGGTTTTTTAGAGTTTGGGTCTAGTGATTTAGAGTGAACTTCAGCAGGGTAGTTCTATCAAAGGCCTTTAGGTTCACTTTTCTATAATAATATGGGAAGGAGGGAGTGGTTTGAATTCGTTTCAACGTATACCAAGGCGCGATAGTCGACAGATTAAAGTTGGAGACATATTTGTAGGGGGCGGGGCCCCCATATCAGTTCAGTCAATGACCAATACTATTACGGCAGATGTCGCGGCTACGATTGGTCAAGTCCGAGCGCTTGAGGACGCTGGTGCAGACATCGTCAGGGTTTCCTGCCCGGATGAGGAAGCGACGGAGGCACTTTCCGCAATTGTTGCGGCTGTAAAGGTCCCATTGGTGGCTGATATTCATTTCCACTACAAAAGAGCATTGGAGGCGGCGAAGGCTGGGGCTAGTTGTCTAAGAATTAATCCAGGTAATATTGGAAGCCCTGGCCGAGTGGCCGAGGTGGTTAGTGCAGCCAAGGATCATGGTTGTAGCATGCGCATAGGCGTGAACGCGGGGTCGTTAGAAAAAGATCTGTTGGAGCAGTATGGTGAGCCTTGCCCGGAGGCCATGGTGGCTAGCGCACTACGGCATGCCCAAATTTTGGAGGACCATGATTTTTTTGATTTTAAGATTAGTGTTAAAGCTTCGGACGCCCTTTTAACTATTGCTGCATATAGGGCATTGGCTAATGCTTGTAACCATCCACTGCACATTGGAATTACAGAGGCAGGTGGCCTATTGACGGGTGCTGTGAAAAGTGCAGTCGGTTTGGGCGCTCTTCTGCAGGATGGCATCGGAGATACTATTCGGGTATCTCTGGCGGCTGATCCTGTTCAGGAGATTCGGGTGGGATTCGAAATTCTCAAGACGTT
Organism: Rhodospirillaceae bacterium; assembly: GCA_002728255.1. Lineage (NCBI taxonomy): Bacteria > Pseudomonadati > Pseudomonadota > Alphaproteobacteria > Rhodospirillales > Rhodospirillaceae > Rhodospirillaceae bacterium. Next base: position 29,367 of record PBWV01000040.1, read on the forward strand.
AGGTCTCAGAGAAAGAGGAGTAAGAATTATTGCTTGTCCGTCATGTGCGAGGCAGCAGTTTCCGGTAATAAAGACGGTTAAAATTCTCGAGGAGCGATTGGCTCATATCAAAACTCCGATAACGTTGTCTATAATCGGTTGTGTGGTCAATGGTCCTGGTGAGGCTAGGGAGACTGATATAGGTTTAACAGGCGGAGGACGAGGCACTCATCAAATTTACTTAAACGGTGTGACGGATCACCGAATATCTGATAAAGGCATTGCAGATCACATAGTGGAACTAGTCGAAAGGAAAGCTGCTGAAGTCGAGGCGCAGACTTGATGTTCCACATATGGGATGAGTTAGCGAAGCGGGGGTTGAACCGAAGAGAATTCTTTGAGGAAGTGTTAATGGAAGCTGTCGAATTTGGATGATATTCATTAATTGTGTAGCTGATGAACTTTGACGAGAGACTAGAGAAAATCATCGGGCGCCATGGCGAGATTGGGGAGCGTCTAAATGATGGTCAACTCCAGGCTGATGAGCGTGCTCGGCTTTCTAAAGAATATGCTGAGTTAGCTCCAGCTATTGAGGCCGCTGGTGAGTTCCGTGCCCTTATTTTGGAGATACAGGATTTGGTCAATTTAATTTCTGATCCAGACACAGATGGTGAACTGGTGGTTTTAGCTCAGACAGAGCATGAGGAGTTGGCGCAGAGACAGAGGGACTTAGAAAAACAAATTCAGATTTTGTTGCTTCCCCGTGATCGAGATGATGAAAAAAACGTGATAGTAGAGGTGAGGGCGGGCACGGGCGGCGAGGAGGCGGCCTTGTTTGCGTCAGACTTGTTCAGGATGTATCAGAGATATTCAGAAATAAATGGTTGGAAATTTGAAATTTTGCATATTTCGGATACGGGTTTGGGGGGAGTTAAAGAGGCATCGGCATCAATAACAGGTAAGGGTGTTTTTGCACGCCTTAAGTTTGAGTCGGGAGTGCACCGGGTTCAAAGAGTGCCTAAGACGGAGGCCTCTGGGAGAATTCATACTTCAGCGGCCACCATTGCCATTCTTCCGGAAGCCGAGGAAGTTGATGTAGCAGTTGAGGACAAGGATTTACGGATTGACGTGTTCCGGGCAAGCGGTCCAGGTGGCCAGTCTGTGAATACTACAGACAGTGCCGTTCGAATAACTCATCTTCCCACGGGGATTGTAGTGTCACAACAAGATGAAAAATCACAACATAAAAACAAAGCAAAAGGTATGCGAATTCTTCGTGCACGGCTTTACGAAAAGGAGCGCCTTGATCAGGCCGAGAAACGTGCTGCTGCAAGGCGGTCTCAGGTCGGTACTGGGGATAGGTCAGAGAGGGTCAGAACCTATAATTTTCCCCAAGGGCGGGTAACCGATCATCGGGTAAATATTAGTGAATTCGATATTGAAAAGATGCTTGCTGGAGAATTGCTGAACAACTTTATTGATGCCCTGGCAGCTGAGGACACTGCTCAGCGGCTAGTGGAGATGGGTGAAGAGAATCGTTAATGCCTCTCTAGCGCCGGGCGATTTGCCGCTAATTGTTGGTGACGCGCTGGCGACTATTAGTCCCGTGATTCGATCGGCAGGAATAAATAATCCGGAGGCAGAGGCCCGTTTGCTCATTTCAGTTGCATTGGAATGGTCCCTCGAACAGGTGTGGCTTCGTGCCGAGGCGCCTATCTGTAGGAATGATCAGGAAAGGATTATCAAGGTTCTGCGGAGACGGCTAGCCCACGAACCTTTTGCATATATTAGTGGGAAGCAGGAATTTTGGAGCCTAGAGTACTTAGTTGGGAAGGGCTGTCTCATTCCCCGCCCGGATAGTGAGTGCTTAATTGAAGCGGCTCTAGAGATCCTGCCGCCTTGCAATGTTAGTACCAGTGTTCTGGATCTAGGCACGGGTAGTGGCTGTCTTCTCCTGTCACTCTTGTCTGAGTGTCCCGCTTTGTGGGGCGTGGGCGTTGATATTAGTTCAAAGGCATTGGAATATGCAGAACGTAATGCAGCCAAATTTAGCCTTTCCGATCGCGCTCTTTTTATCAGATCTGATTGGGGCTCCTGCTTGAATTTTCGTTTTGATCTAGTTTTGTGCAATCCGCCGTACGTGGAAGCGGGGGAGGTCTCGGCGCTTATGCCTGAGGTGGCTCATTATGAACCAGCTGTTGCTTTAAGTGGTGGCAGGGACGGGCTAGACTGCTACAGGTTATTAGCCCACCGATTGCCAGATCTTTTAACCACGGATGGAAAGGTTTGCCTGGAGATTGGCCTAGGACAAGTTTCCTCGGTGAAACATATTTTTTCTGAATCTGGCCTCCAACAATATAGTGAAAAGAAGGATTTATCCGGGGTTGTGAGGTGTTTAGTATTTGCTCTGTAATATTTCCCTATTTGGGTCAGGAAGTGCGATAAAAAAAAGGCTTGGAAACAGGACCGGTAAAAGCTAACGTAGACAAAACTGGTTTGGTGACTGGCGACCTGGTTAATTCCGGTGTCACCCGTTTTTCCCAACAGGATTTGCCAGATCTGCGGGCACAACCTCTAAGAGGTTTGTGTTGTGGAGGTAGTGCGTCCTGGAAATGACAATGCAGAAAATGTTGTAGTAGGTGATGAAACAAAATCACAATTCTAAGCGGCATCGAGGCCGTTCTAATGGTCGGCGCGGATCTCATGGGTCGGGCCATTCAATAGAGAGCAATGGCCCAGATGTAAAAATTAGAGGTAAGGCTTCGCAGCTATACGAGAAGTACCAGTCATTATCTCATGACGCCCTATCTTCTGGGGATAGGGTGGCGTCGGAAAGCTATCTGCAGCATGCAGAACACTATTATCGTGTTATGGCGGCGCAGGCCCCTCAGAACGTAGAAAACTCAAATGAGGGACGTGGCAAGGCTGTTCGCGAGCGTGATGATAAAGTCTCGGCCGCATCTGGAAAGCAAGAGCCAGCTAGTAGTGGTCCGTCTGATGGATCCGCTTCTAGTGGTGATGAAGTTGGTGAGGGTGAGGCGGCTTCAGCCTAAGTTTTGGGATTAAGCCAGCGTGTTTGATGTGGATAGGGAAGTTTTCGGTCCGTCTAGGGGCATTCAGTGGAGATTTCTTCCGACCTTGTTTTGGCAGTAGATAATCGCGTGGGGCTGTGGGTGGGTGATCGACTGATCAAAGAATTGATTGGCCTGTTATAGCCCAATCTTTCAAGAAGGCATCCAAGCCCTTGTCGGTTAGTGGGTGCTCAGCCATTTGTTTGAGGACTTTTGCAGGAACTGTTATCACCTGTGCTCCTAATCGGGCTGCCTCAACAACATGAAGCGGGCTTCGCACAGAGGCGACAAGGATTTTGGTTTGAAGAGAGTGTTTGTGCTGTTCGTATATTTCTGAGATAGCTCTTATTAATTCCATTCCATTTTGCCCGATATCGTCCAATCTGCCAACGAATGGCGAAATATAGGTTGCCCCGACCTTTGCTGCCAGCAGTGCTTGGGAAGCCGAGAAGCAAAGTGTGACATTTACGTGGATGGCTTCGTCGCGGAGCATTTTACAGGCTCGAAGGCCATTCCAGGTTAGGGGGACCTTCACAACAATGTTGTCAGAAATTTTAGAAAGATGGCGCCCCTCTTGAAGCATGTCCTCCGGCTCTAGTGCCGTTACCTCAGCGCTCACAGGGCCTTTCACTAAATCACAGATCGCGCCCAGTGTGGCTTGATAGGAATGTCCAGTTTTAGCGATCAACGATGGGTTAGTGGTGACGCCATCTACAAGGCCCGTTTCCACTAGCTCTGCTATTTCATTTACGTCGGCGGTATCGATGAAGAATTCCATTAATAATTCCGTTACTTGGGCGATTGGAAATACTATCTTATAGTTAACAGAATAACGTATGGTTGAAATGACTGCTAGCCTTGTGGAAGAAGAAAACAATAGAACTGTGTCTGTATTGTTGTCTGTGCCTCCTTCAAGGCTCTATGATTATGCAGTTCCTCCAGGGATAAATGTGCTTCCAGGAGATATCGTAGATGTTCCACTGGGAAAGCGTCGGGTATTGGGGGTGGTGTGGGGGCCAGGCTCTCGCTTGCGGCCCTCCATAAAAATTAAACCGTTATTGGGTAAAAGACAAATGACTGGGCTTAGTCTGGAGCTAAGCCGCCTCGTTGACTGGGTAGCAAACTATTACCTGGCTCCCCCTGGGCTTGTGCTTCGGATGGTACTTAGTACGCCTTCAGCGCTGCAGGAACGAAAGCCTTTGAAGGGTTACCGGGATAGCGGAAGCCGTCCCCAAAGAATAACCCCGCAGAGGGCTAGGGTTTTTGAGGTCTTAAGCAAATGCGGGCCGTGTGTGCTGGGAGATATTGTGCGAAGTGCCAATGTTAGCCCGGGCGTTGTCAAGCAGCTAGAGAATGAGGGACACCTTGTGGTTTCCGATATTCAGTTGCAGCCCGAATCTGAGCCGCCAAACCCAGACTACCAAGTGTCCCAGTTATCACCTGATCAGGAACGTTCTGCCGAGGTTTTGTGTCGAGCAGTAACCGATCGTAAATCTGGAGTTAAGTTGCTTGATGGGGTGACTGGCGCTGGAAAAACAGAGGTTTATTTTGAGGCAATAGCGGCGGCCATACGAAGGGAGGGGCAAGCTCTAGTCTTAATTCCTGAGATCGCTCTGACAGAGGATTGGATTAGGCGCTTTCAGGGGCGTTTTGGTGTGCGGCCTTGGGCCTGGCATTCGGAGATTGGCCTGACGACGCGTCGTGAGACCTGGCGGCAGGCAAATTCATCTAGTCCCGGAGTGTTCGTGGGAACGCGGTCAGCTTTGTTTTTACCATTCCAAAAGCTCGGTTTGATAATTGTGGATGAGGAGCATGATCCTTCTTACAAACAGGAAGATGGCGTCGTATATAATGCAAGAGACGTTGCCATAATGCGAGGGAGGTTTGCTTCGTGCCCTGTTATACTAGTGTCGGCGACGCCTTCTCTCGAGACACATCATAATGTTGAGGTCGGACGCTACGAAAAATTATCCCTTCCCCGCCGCTTTGGTCTTTCCAGTCTTCCAGACATTGAAGCGATCGATATGCGTGTGAACCCGCCGGTAGCGGGTAGATGGATTTCGCCTAGATTAGATCAAGTTTTGAGACAAACGATGCAGGAAGGTTCTCAGACGTTGCTTTTTCTAAATCGTCGTGGATACGCTCCTCTGACTTTGTGCGGCGCTTGCGGTTTTCGAATTGAGTGCAAGTCTTGCAGTGCTTGGCTGGTTGAGCATAGAGAGAGCTCCCTCTTGACGTGTCATCACTGCGGGCACCAGGAAATTAGGCCAAAATGCTGTCCGCGATGTGCCGCACTCGACAGCATGGTTGCTTGTGGGCCTGGGGTCGAGCGTTTGGCTGAAGAGGTAAACAAGTTTGTTCCAGAGGCACGAGTCCGCCTTATGACGAGTGATACGATAAAGAGCGGGGGTGAAGCAAAAGTTTTAGTCCAGGATATGCTGGCCGGCAATATAGATATCTTGATCGGGACACAGATGGTGACCAAGGGATTTCATTTCCCATCCCTAACCCTCGTCGGTGTGATTGATGCCGATCTTGGCTTATCTGGCGGGAACCTGCGCGCTGGTGAGAGAAGTATGCAATTACTATCACAGGTCTCTGGTAGAGCAGGGAGAGAGAATAAGTCGGGTCGAGCAATATTGCAGACCTATGTACCCGAACATCCGATAATGGCAGCCCTAATCCAGGGAGATAGAGATAAATTTGTTAGGGAGGAATTGGAGGCCAGGAGGCAGGCTGGTATGCCGCCCTTTAATCGCTTGGTAGGTATGATAGTTGCCTCGGCAAGCCAACAGTATGCTTTTGAGGTTGCGCGGTTGTTGGTCAGAAAAGCTCCTGTTGTGAGTGGGTTTGAGATTTTTGGGCCGGCTCCCGCGCCAATTGCGCTTCTTAGAGGTAAATACCGGTTCCGAATTTTAGTTCGAACCCCCCGCAAGTACGGATTGCAGGCTCTTTTGCGGTCATGGTTGGATAGGTTAGACTGGTCAAAGGAGGTATCAGTCAAGGTTGATGTGGATCCCTACAGCTTTACGTAACCGAGCTAAATTAAACTCCTAATATGACGAGTGATATTGCAAGAACTTCCCTACTGTGTTACCTAACGCGACGATTGGACGCGAGCCTGGCGAACAGGGCCAAGCATGCTGAAATACATTGTTTTTACAGATAGTTGGTCGATTTATTGAACATCTGGGGATTGTGAGTGGCTAGTACGTCTGTTGGCATGTCAGGCCTCGCTACGAGGTATGCCGGTGCTTTATTTGATTTGGCTAAGGCTAAGGGGTTGTTGGATGAGACGGCAGCCGACCTCTTAAAACTGAGTGCGACTTATGATGAGAGCTCTGATTTGCGACGTCTGGTGAGTAGTCCGATTTTGGGTAGGGCCGATCAAGCCAGGGTTATGAATGTGCTGGCTGAGAAGTTAGAGTTGGACCCTCTCACCAAGAATTTTGTTGGTCTTTTGGCGTCAAATCGCCGTTTGGTGGCACTCCGTTTGATTATAGAGAAATATGTTACCCTGCGGTCACGGGAGAGGGGTGAGATGCCTGCTGAGGTGATTAGCCCGGTGGAACTGACCTCAGAGCAGCAAACAGCACTAGCACAGATTTTGAAAGGGGCAATTGGCAAAGAGATTGCCATTAAGTTCCAGATAGACGCAAGCTTATTGGGAGGGCTAATCGTAAAGGTTGGTTCTCTGATGGTAGATGGTTCACTTCGAAATAAACTTCAACATATGCAGCTTACAATGAAAGGGGTCGGATAATGGACATCCGTGCCGCTGAGATTTCAGAGATCTTAAAGCAAGAAATTGAATCCTTCGAGACGGGCGCTGAGGTGGCAGAGGTTGGTCAGGTGCTGTCAGTAGGAGATGGTATCGCCCGGGTTTATGGGTTAGACAACGTTCAGATGGGGGAAATGGTTGAGTTTCCTGGCGCTATTCGAGGTATGGCCTTGAACTTAGAAGCTGATAACGTTGGCGTCGTGATTTTCGGAGATGACCGAAATATCAAGGAGGGCGATACGGTTAAGCGGACCGGGGCTATTGTCGACGTGCCAGTAGGCAAAAATATGCTTGGCAGGGTTGTCAATGCACTGGGGGAACCAATTGATGGTAAGGGCCCTATAACGGATGTTGAGCGGCGCAGGATAGAAGTTAAGGCGCCCGGGATTATACCCCGACAGTCGGTTAGCGAACCCATGCAGACTGGTCTTAAGGCGATAGATAGTTTGGTTCCTGTTGGCCGTGGCCAGCGAGAGCTAATCATTGGCGATCGACAAACTGGAAAAACTGCTCTGGCTATCGATACCATAATTAACCAAAAAGCTGTTAATCAGTCGGATGATGAAGGTAAAAAGCTTTATTGTATATACGTAGCAGTAGGCCAAAAAAGGTCGACGGTTGCTCAGATTGTGAAGACATTAGAGGAAAATGGTGCTCTGGAGTACACGGTGGTTGTTTCTGCGTCGGCCTCTGAACCTGCGCCTCTTCAGTTTCTCGCACCATATGGTGGGTGTGCCATGGGGGAGTATTTCCGTGATAATGGAATGCACGCACTGATTGTATATGATGATTTGTCAAAACAAGCTGTGGCCTATCGGCAAATGTCTCTGCTATTGAGAAGGCCGCCGGGTCGAGAGGCCTATCCGGGTGATGTGTTTTATCTGCACTCTCGTTTACTGGAGCGCGCGGCAAAGATGAGTGACGCTGAGGGGGGAGGTTCGCTAACCGCCCTTCCTATCATTGAGACACAGGCAGGAGATGTATCTGCCTATATTCCCACTAATGTGATATCAATAACGGATGGCCAGATTTTTTTGGAAACGGAGCTGTTTTACCAGGGCATTCGGCCTGCCATAAATGTTGGTCTATCGGTGAGCCGTGTTGGCTCAGCAGCCCAAGTGAAAGCGATGAAGCAAGTGGCAGGGTCGATAAAGCTTGAACTAGCACAATACCGCGAGATGGCGGCTTTTTCCCAATTTGCCTCAGACCTGGACGCATCTACGCAGCAGCTGCTTGCTCGTGGTGAGCGATTAACGCAGTTGCTTAAACAGGGGCAATATTCTCCTTTATCAGTGGAGGAGCAGATAGTGGTCATTTTTGCAGGGGTCAGGGGATATCTGGACGCCTTGGATGCTGGACAGATAGGACAGTTTGAGGAGCATCTCCTTAAGGATATTAGGGCAAACGGCAGAGAGCTGTTGGATGCCATCCGCAAGGAGGGGGAGATATCCGAGGACACAGAAGAAAAGCTCAAAGTAGCTATTGAAGCTGCTTCTGAGAGTTTCAGTAAATAGCTAACGTAGTTCGAAATGCCAAGCCTAAAGCACTTACGGGTTAGGATTAATAGCGTCAAGGCGACCCAAAAGATAACCAGCGCTATGAAAATGGTCGCTGCTTCTAAGTTGCGCCGCGCACAAGAGGAGGCGGAGTCCGCAAGGCCTTATGCCGAGCGTATGGAGCGTATGGTTGCTTCAGTGGCTCAAACTTTTGTTGGTAACGAGATGGCTCCAAAATTACTCGGTGGTACTGGTTCGACTAAACAACACTTGATAGTTGTCGCAACCTCTGATCGAGGATTATGTGGTGGCTTTAATGGTTCGATTATTCGGGCGGTGCGAGCTCGAATTGATGAACTTGAGGGGTTGGGAGCTAAGGTATTTTTATTTCCCGTTGGGAGAAAAGGCGCCGAACAATTACGTCGAGATTTGGGCGAAAGGTTTCTGTCGGAGCGCGATGGATCTGGTTCGCGTAGTCCAACTTACTCGGATTCTAGTGATATAGGGCAGACCTTAATGGAGTGGTTCGATTCAGGAAAATTTGACGTGTGTGAGGTTGTGTACAATCGTTTCCAAAGTGCTATGACACAGACGGTCACCTTCCAGCAATTAGTTCCGTTTTCTGTTGAGAATTCTGAAGAGCCATCTCTTGATGGGGCGATTTATGAATTTGAGCCCGACGAGGAGGCAATTCTGGAAAAATTACTGCCGCGTAATATAGAGGTCCAAGTTTTTCGGGCACTGTTGGAGAACGCGGCTAGTGAGCATGGTGCTCGTATGATGGCGATGGATAACGCCACCCGTAACGCTGGGGAAATGATTGATAAATTGTCACTAACGTATAATCGGACACGCCAAGCTATGATAACCACTGAGCTAATCGAAATCGTCTCTGGAGCTGAGGCGCTTTAACTGCGGAACATGGAGTAGCACAAATGGACAAAACTGTTGGACAGATTACCCAGGTATTGGGTGCGGTTGTGGACGTCCAATTTAAGGATCATCTTCCACCAATCTTGAACGCTCTCGAGTGTGATAATGATGGAGAACGGCTGGTTCTTGAAGTCGCCCAACACCTAGGGGAGTCGATTGTTAGAACCATTGCTATGGATGCTACTGAAGGACTGGTTCGAGGTAAGGAGGTTAGCGACACTGGGCAGCCGATCTCGGTGCCAGTTGGGCGGGAAACCCTAGGCCGTATTATCAACGTGATAGGGGAACCCATCGATAATCGCGGGCCTATAGGAACTGAGTTACGGCGCCCAATCCATGCTCCGGCTCCTGAATTTATTGAGCAATCCACGGAGTCTGAAATTCTCGTTACTGGGATCAAGGTTGTGGATTTGCTAACTCCTTATGCAAAGGGAGGGAAAATTGGTTTATTCGGTGGGGCCGGTGTCGGGAAAACCGTGCTCATCATGGAGTTGATTAATAATGTGGCAAAGGCTCACGGCGGATATTCTGTATTTGCAGGGGTTGGCGAGAGAACCCGAGAAGGCAATGATTTATACCATGAGATGATCGAGTCTGGCGTTATTAAGACGGAGGGTAACGAAGAATCTAAGGCTGCGCTTGTTTATGGGCAAATGAATGAGCCGCCAGGGGCTCGATCCAGGGTTGCACTTACAGGCCTTACTGTTGCGGAGCACTTTAGGGAAGAGGAGGGCCAGGACGTGCTCCTCTTTATTGATAATATTTTTAGATTTACTCAAGCAGGTTCGGAAGTATCAGTGTTGTTGGGTAGGATCCCGAGTGCGGTTGGCTATCAGCCAACTCTGGCCACTGACATGGGTAACTTACAAGAACGTATCACCACAACCAAGAAAGGTTCTATTACCTCGGTTCAGGCTATTTATGTTCCCGCTGATGATTTGACGGATCCTGCTCCTGCAACTTCGTTTAGTCATTTAGATGCCACGACGGTGTTGAGTCGACAAATAGCTGAGTTGGGGATCTACCCAGCTGTTGACCCGTTGGATAGTACATCTCGGATAATGGACCCTCGTATTGTCGGGGAAGAACACTACAATGTTGCACGTAGGGTGCAGGAAATATTGCAAACGTATAAATCGTTACAGGACATAATTGCTATTTTGGGGATGGATGAATTGTCTGAGGAAGATAAGCTCACGGTGGCCCGTGCGCGGAAAATACAGCGTTTCCTATCTCAACCTTTCCATGTGGCGGAGGTGTTTACGGGGAGTCCAGGGGTATTGGTCACTCTTGAGGACACGATTGATGGATTTAAGCGCATTGTGGATGGTGAATGTGATGATATGCCTGAAGCTAGTTTTTATATGGTTGGCACTATCGCCGAGGCTCGCGAAAAGGCCAAAAAAATGGCGGCTGAGGCAGCATAACGCGTATGGCTGAACAACTTACCTTTGAATTAGTGTCCCCGGAGCGACTTCTTTTCTCTACGGATGTGGAGATGGTAGTCGTGCCTGGTGACGAGGGTGATTTCGGAGTGCTTGCTGGGCACGCCCCGCTTGTATCTACGGTTAGATCAGGAGTGATAGATGTTTATGGATCGGACAGTATTTCTGATCGTATTTTTGTGGCCGGCGGATTTGCAGAAGTCGTAGCGGGGAGGTGTACGGTTTTGGCTGAGGAGGCTATTAATTTGAAAGAGGTAGAGAAATCTGCCGTTGAAGAGCGTATTCGCCGAAATGAGCAGTCTATCCAAAACCTCAATCCTGGAGAGGATGCCAACGCCCTTGAGGTTGACCTTGCGGTGGCTAGGGCTCTAATGGATGCATTAGACGGATAGCTCGTANATTAAATTGTTTCGTCCGGATACCATTTTTGTTTCGCCGGCCAAGATTTTACAAGATCAAGAAAGAGGGGATCAATCCGGCTAGTTCCCTCCTTTGCACTCTCTTGAGCAAGTGGTCCGGGTTCCTCGTTAAATGCCAGAAGTGAAAGGTCTTCCATACGCATGGGGTATAAAAAGCCGTCCAGGTGGTCGCATTCATGTTGGAGTAGTGCCGCCCAACTCGACTTGGCTTCCTGTGACACTCGTTCCCCTGACAGAGTTTGGTAGTTAATAGTTATTTCAGGCCATCTCGGAACTTTGCCATGAAGCCCGGGTATGGAGAGGCACCTTTCCCATACTTCTATCTTTCGCTTTTTAATTGGTTTGATTTCGGGATTGATCATGACAGTCCATGGTATAGGTTTAAGGTCTGAGGCTGCCGGTATCCGCGGCGATATCATTCTGTATACTACCATCCGTAAACCCTGCATTACTTGGGGCGCTGCCAGACCGCTTCCTCCTATATCNATAAGGGTGTCTTGCATATCTTGCGCCAGCGCTTTTATTTCAGGGGCAGTAGGATCTTCGATTGGTTTGGCCTTCTTAAGAAGTATGGGATTTCCCATTTTAGCTATTCTAAGTACGGACATGTGCTAATCATCTCAAGCGTGTTTGCTGTGTGTGGACGGTTGTTAGGATTACTCTTAATAAACAAAATTTGCTACTGTGAAGTTCCTAGCTGGAATGTTGGTCTTTGACCATAGTTTAGAAGGGTGAGATAGAGTTCTCCCAAGGCTTTTTTGCAATGGGTCGCCCAAGGTGTATTGGAGAGAAGTAGAAATGGAGAGTTGGAGAATNACTTATTTTGGGGAGTGGGCTCATAAAGATGGTATGAGGACACTAGGTTTAGCGCCCAATATCGAACTTCAAAATCTCGAATTTGGTACTAATAGAGAGAAAATCTGGNGTTGCTTGGGGTCATCGGATGGTTACCAGGTAAGCTCCGCTCGGCACGAACTCCCTGAGGAATACCATGTGTCCAGTGCATTTCTAGAGAAATGTCCGAGGATCATGGCGGTATCAGTCAGTGGGGCTGGTTTTGATACAGTGGACGTCCAAGCTTGCACGGATCGAGGAGTAATTGTGGTAAATCAGGCAGGGGCTAATAAGGAAGCCGTTGCGGAACACGTTCTCGGCATGATGTTGGCCCTAGCCAAAAGAATGGTTGAGATGGATAGGTCTTTGAGAAGGGAGAGGGGGTGGCATCGCAACGACTATATGGGGACAGAGTTGTTTGGAAAGACTGTAGGAATAATTGGATTGGGCAATGTTGGGTCGCGAGTGGCTAAATTATGTGGAGGTCTTTTCCAGATGCAGGTGTCTGCGTACGATCCATATCTTTCAGAAAAAGAAGTAGAAGATAGGGGCGCCTCTCCTGTTGTGCTTGAAAAGTTATTGGAAAGTTCGGACTTTGTTTCGNTCAATTGCCCTTTGACGACGGAGACCGCTGGAATGATAAACAATGCCGCGATCCGNCAAATGAAGACAACGGCTTATTTAATAACAACGGCACGNGGGGGAATTGTTGATGAGGGTGCNTTAGTAGAAGCGNTAGAAAATAGNGGGNTANGNGGNGCNGGTGTAGATGTATGGGCAGCGGAGCCNCCCCCACTTAACCACAAACTCAACAATTTTGACAATGTGATCTTGACCATGCATACAGCTGGNATTACNGAAGAAGCAAGGCAGAGGCAGGGCGTCTANGCCGCGGAGCAATGGTTGCAAATTGCTGCAGGTGAACGACCCCCTAGATTNGTGAACCCAAGTGCCTGGGANGGTTTNCAGGCAAGGAAAAAAAGAACACAAATNCNTTAGTTTTTAGTNGTGGAGGNAAAGAAAAATGAGTGTCTGGGGCAAGGTTCTNGGCGCGGGCGCGGGCTTTGCNNTTGGTGGCCCNCTTGGAGCTTTAGTTGGGGCGGCGGCTGGACATTATATAGCCAAGTTTAGGGCTAATGCTTTGTCAGCTGAGCAAGGCGGGCNCCCGTCTTCTGTAGGGCACNAAAGCCAGCAGGCGCGGCAAGTGATCTTTGCGACCGCATTGGTGGTGTTGGCGGCTAAGTTAGCAAAGGTCGACGGGGTGGTTTCTCGCGAGGAAATTGAGAAATTTAAAACTATTTTCAATATTTCTGATTCCGAGATCAAAGCGGTTGGGGAAATCTTTGACCAAGCAAAAAAGACTGCTGATGGTTTTGAGCCCTATGCTGAGCAGGTAGGACAACTGTTTCAGTCTACTCCTGCGGTTTTGGAGAACTTAATTGGAAGTTTATTTGAGATAGCAAAATCAGATGGTTGGGTTCACGATGCGGAGTTTCAATATATTGAAAGGGTGGCGCAGATTTGTGGACTAGATTCGAAAACCTTTGCACGTGTATCAGAGCACTATGTTCACGAGGATAGTGATCGAGATCCATACAATATCTTGGGCATTGCATCTGATGCGTCAAATCTGGAAGTAAAGGCTCGTTATAGAGAGCTGGCTGTACAGAATCATCCAGACAAACTAATTGCAAGTGGCATGCCCGATGAGCTTGTCCAAAAGGCTACGGAAAAATTGGCTGTGATCAACTCAGCTTATGAAAAAGTATGTGCTCAGCGAAATATAAAATAAACGGGTTAATTGGTGAGAGCATTCTCGGGCCTTACTCTTTTCCGGTCAACTGCAGGCTGAGATGAGTCAAACACCAATTTTGTCCTTGCGGTCTGCCCGNCTTTCGGTAGGCGATAAACTAGTCTTTAAGGCGGGAAACTTACATATTCTTCCAAGAGATCGAATAGGGTTGGTGGGCCGAAACGGTGCGGGGAAAAGTACCTTTCTGAGGTTGCTCAATAGCCAAAGCGAGTTGGATTCAGGCGAGTACACCAGGCAAGCAGGCTTGCAAATAGGTAGTTTGGGACAAGAAGTATTTTTTGAGAACAACGAATCTGTTTATCAATTTATGTCCAAAGATATTGCCGATACGGCGGGCAAGCATGTCCCCTCCCAAATTTCTAGGATACTCGCAATGGTTAAATTATCACCAGATAGAAATATGGGAGAGCTGTCAGGTGGCGAGGTCCGCCGAGCNTCACTAGCCAGAGCGATTGTATGGAAACCAGACCTTTTGCTACTNGACGAGCCCACGAACCAATTAGATTTGCAAACCATTGAATGGTTAGAAAATTGGTTGGTCTCGTACAGCGGAGCGGTGGTACTTGTGAGCCACGATCGAGCTTTGCTGCGGAGGGTTACGGATCGAACAATTTGGCTTTATGACCAGCGGGTTGAAGTGCATGACGGCGGGTTTGATAGTTTCGAGAGGTGGTCTGCGAAGCTGAGGGCTTTTGAAACGGAGACCGACAGGAGGCAAAGCCAGAAGCTGATCGAGGAAGAACGATGGCTCGCTCGGGGGGTAACAGCCCGGCGAAAGAGGAACCAAGGCCGTCTCGGGAAATTAAAGATCCTTCGTGAACAGAGACGAGCTCGGATCCAAGAGAAAGAATATAAGGTCAGTGATCCCTATGTGGTTGAAGGCGGAGGAGTTCTAGCATTAGAGGCAAAGGCCGTTTCTATGCGATATGGCAGTCAACAGATCCTGCAAGAATTTTCCATCCGTATTAGACGAGGGGACCGAATTGCTATTATGGGGCCTAATGGGGTTGGAAAGACAACTCTTTTGCGCATTCTTATCGGGGATCTCGTTCCTCATACTGGTGCTATCACATTAGCTCCTAAAACCCACCCACTCTACTTGGATCAGCATCGAGCTGTTTTCAACCACCATGAGACAGTGTGGGAGGCACTTTGTTCGCCAGGGGGCGACACCATCGAGGTCAATGGTAAACCGCAGCATATTGTTGGTTATCTGCGGAAATTTTTATTTTCTGAAAGCCAACTCAGAAGGCGCATAAGCAGCCTCTCCGGGGGTGAACGCAGCCGGTTGCTGTTAGCCAAGACATTCGCTGCTCGCGGAAATCTCTTTGGCTTGGACGAACCGACAAATGATTTGGATGTTGAGACACTGGATTTGCTCCAAGAGATTGTTAGTGATTACCGTGGGACGGTGCTATTTGTGAGCCACGATCGAGAGTTTGTGGAAAATATAGCCACAAGTATTTTAGCCATTGACGAAAGGGGCTTCGTCACTGAATACATTGGTGGGTATTCTGATTATTTGCGGTTGAGGCCTCCCCTCCAGGAAACGGCAGCTAGGAAAGTGAAGGCGAGGCCCAGGAGAACACCTGGGCCTCGCACTAGCCTTGGATACAAGGAAAGCAGAGAATTGTCTGTGCTGCCTGATGAGATTTCTGTGCTAGATGGAAAACTCAGAAATTTAGAAAAAATTCTTTCGGATCCAACGTTATATCAGAGGGACCGTAACACCTTTGACAGAGTAACGAATGAGTGTCTGCGGTTGCGAACTGAGTTAAAGGAGAGGGAGTCACGATGGGTAGAGTTAGAGGAAAAACAAGAAGCTCTTAGGGAGCTTCAGAAGGGCGGAACATAGGTCCTCCTCCATCCGGTAAAATCGGCCCTGANAAGCATGGTATGCAAAAGTTTAGCAAGCTATTTTCGNGGGGGNGCTTGGGCAAGTATGCACTTGACCGCAGTCGCCCGTATCTGGAAACTCTGGCTTGGTGTTGGGTAGTCGGATGGTTGCTCCGAGGCAGCGCTTCGGAGAGGAAAGTCCGGGCTCCATAGAGACACGGTGCCGGGTAACGCCCGGCGGGGGTAACCCTAGGGAAAGTGCCNCAGAAAATATACCGCCANGGGNAAATNNTTGNNNGTGGNAAGGGTGAAAAGGTGTGGTAAGAGCGCNCCGCGTTACNCGGNAACGGGGACGGCATGGNAAACCCCACCGGGAGCAAGACCAAGTTGGAGCAGCGTGATCTGGCTATAATATGCTAAGATCCGGTCAGGTCTCTGGGGCCGCTGCTCGGGTGGGTCGCTTGAGGCGACTGGTAACAGTCGTCCAAGATGAATAATCATCCTCCGTGTATGCGGAGACAGAACCCGGCTTATAGACTACCCAATTCCCTTATTTCCCCAATAATTTGAGAGTTCGGAGACGGGGCGCTATGGGAGAGCCTGTGGCAATTTGTTTGGTGACTTCTTATTGAGAGTGAAGAAAGGTTCCTCTTCATTCCCCTAAACCTTGCGCAATATAACCCATTGACACCCATATATTCCCATGATATCCCGTTAGATCCCATATTAATTACGGCACCGTATGGCACTTCCCTTGAAGATATTGCGGAATTACGGTGCATTGCCTAGCGGGAGAGGGGCGTGGCTATCTTTGTTGGCACTCACGTCAACAAGGTTGATAGGAAGGAGCGGGTTTCCGTTCCGGCCGAGTTCCGTGCTTGGCTTGGAAAACCACCTAATTTCTTCGCATTTCCATCGCTCTTAAATAGCGGGGTAGAGTGTTGTACAGCTGAGGTTTTGGAGACCTTCGGCCAAAAGCACCAGGGAATTGACCTCTTCATTTCTGAAGAGCGAGATAATATTGCTGACCTTATATACGCATCTTGTCATAGTATGACGATTGATCAGGATGGACGGGTGGTTCTGCCTGAGAAACTCAAAAGCCATGCTGGACTTGAGGGCAAAGCAGTTTTTGTTGGCAAAGGGGAAACGTTCCAAATCTGGGAACCTAGCAAGCACGAACAATACCAGATCCGTGCCAGAGAACGCTCCGAGGCCGACCGATTGACGCTGCGTCAGCGTCCCCAGATGCCGGGCCAAAGCTCGGATGTTTTGGAGAACGGCACGTGACCGACGCGAACTCCTCCCGTCGTCTCGGCCACGTGCCGGTTTTGTTAGCCCAGGTTAAGGCGGGGCTAGCTTTACAAGAAAACAAACTGTTCGTTGATGGGACCTTTGGTCGTGGTGGCTATAGCCAAGCTTTTTTGCAGGGTGCCCAATGCAAGGTAATGGCTTTGGATAGGGATCCGGCGGCGCTGTTAAGTGCCCAGAAGCTAAAATCACGTTATCGGAATCGCTTTACTTTCTTCACCGGATGCTTCGGAGATCTGGATCAAATATTGGTTGAACAAGGAGTGCAGGGCGTAGATGGCGGTGTCGTCCTAGATCTAGGTGTTTCTTCCCCACAAGTTGACGATGCCACTCGGGGCTTTTCTTTCAGATCAGACGGTCCTTTAGACATGAGGATGGGCCTTTGTGGCGAGGACGCGGCTGGCTTTATTAATAAGGCGACCGAGAAGCAGCTTAGTGAGGTTATATATAACTATGGCGAGGAAAGGCGTGCCCGGGCAGTGGCCAGGGAGATTATTCGGGAGAGGGGTGTTCATGCTATCACCAGGACCAGCCAATTGGCGGATATAGTCCGCAAAGTGGTAAAAAAATCAATAGATGGTTTGGATCCTGCTACTAGAACCTTTCAGGCAATTCGCATCCATATAAATAACGAGTTAGATGAGCTTCAGCGAGGGTTAGCTGCGGCAGAGCGGGCGTTGGTTGCTGGTGGCCGTCTTGTTGTTGTGTCGTTTCACTCCCTAGAAGATAGGTTGGTGAAGACATTTCTTAGCGAACGCTGTGGCAGAGGTAGTAGATCCAACCGCCATTTGCCGGCGCTGGATAGGCAGATCGCTCCGTCTTTCTCACTTATCAACACCCGAGTTATAAAGCCTACTGCAGAGGAAAGGGGCGAGAACCCGCGGTCTAGTTCGGCCAGGCTTCGTGCCGCAGTAAGAACTACTGCTCCCATTTGGCCAGAGGGGGCGGTTACATGAGCCGAAAAATAACCAGCCTATTATGTGTAGGTTTTGCCATAGGAGCGTTGGGCCTTTTAAGCGCCAAATACCAAGTTAAAGAATTAAAATCTGAGTTGGATGCTGCAAGAAAACAGCTGGCTAGGGAAAGTGGTCAAATTCATATCTTGGAAGCTGAATGGGCCTATTTGAATAGGCCTGAAAATCTCTCGAGCCTGGCTGCTCAGCACTTGCCAGACTTTGGAGCTGTTAAACCTTCGCAGGTCGCATCCTTACAGACCATCAAGAAGTCGGCAATCGATGGGGCGCCGCCGCCTTAACGTTTGTCTTAACAGGAGGACCTTGTCCTCAAAAAGTTGCTATGAAACACTTCACTGTTTGGAGACCACAATGACAATAAATCTTAGCGTCCCAGTCACACACGATTTGAAGCCACGTCTAACTGTAATGGGGGTAGGCGGAGCGGGATGTAACGCTGTTAACAACATGATAACTGCCCATCTTGAGGGGGTGGATTTTGTGGTTGCAAACACTGATGCGCAGGCACTTACTAAATCTTTGACCGAGCGTCGGATCCAGTTAGGTGCATCGCTAACCCAAGGGTTGGGGGCGGGCATGAAACCGGAGGTTGGTAGAGACGCCGCCGAGGAGGTGAGTGATATAATTTTTGACTACTTGGATGGTGCCCATATGTTGTTCGTGACGGCTGGAATGGGGGGTGGGACTGGAACGGGTGCTGCTCCTGTAATCGCTCGAATCGCGCGTGAACAGGGAATTTTAACCGTTGGGGTGGTCACAAAGCCATTTCAATTTGAAGGCAAGAAACGGATGACGTTAGCGGAAGCAGGTATTACTGAGTTACAGGAATGTGTTGATACCTTGATTATGATACCCAATCAAAATCTTTTCAGAATCGCAAACGAAAATACAACCATGGCGGATGCATTCAAATTGGCTGACGACGTTCTGTATTCCGGTGTGCGGGGGGTCACTGATCTCATGGTAATGCCCGGGCTTATCAACTTAGACTTTGCTGATGTTCGCTCCGTGATGAATGAGATGGGTAAGGCAATGATGGGTACAGGCGAGGCCGAAGGTGAGCGCCGCGCCATTGAGGCGGCGGAACACGCAGTTAACAATCCTTTGCTTGATGATGTTTCCCTGATGGGTGCTAGAGGAGTTTTGATCAACATAACCGGGGGTCCAGATATGACTCTCTATGAAGTAGATGAGGCCTGTAATCATATTAGAGGCCAAGTTGATGATGAGGCAAATATAATATTTGGTTCTACTTTTGATGAGGAACTGGCGGGGCGAATTCGTATTTCCGTCGTTGCAACAGGAATTGGCTCCGAAGTTGGCGATGTCGCAAGGCCTGATGTGACCCGTCTTCCCATAAAACTAGAAGAACCTAAGAAAGGTCTGAGAGCGGAGATGCGGGTAGGTGATGCTTCGCCTGGAATCATTTCAGAACAAGGTTCAGTAGCTTCTGCTGGAGCTAACTATGGTTTTGCCCAGCCAGCAAAACCCCATGAGCAAGTAAGCTCGAAGGTTGCCATGTCTCAGGAGGAAGAGGCTCCCCCATTAGAATCAGAGGTAAGAGATGACGGGCCTTCACTCTTTAGTGCCGCGACTTTTGAAAACCAGCAACCCACTATTTCAGCTGGAAAGCCAATTTCGAGTGCAGGTGCGCTGGATGGACAGGCAAGCTCGGAGGGGCCGACTGAGGAAATTCCCACCCTGGATAAAACTAGCATATTCGGGAGGGCAAAACGTGCCCTTACTCGGACTGGTGGCCTGGAATCTGATCAGGCGACAATTTCTAAGGGTGTCTCCGTTCTGGAGACCGTTGAGAGTGGTCCTGCGCCAATTTTGGCTGGTGAGCCCAGTAAAGAGGAGGATGCTCTTGAGATACCAGCATTTTTGCGGAGACAAAGTCGCTAATTTCAACGGGTCGTGGAGAGATCAGTTGTTTAGGCCAGGCTAATGGAAGCGGCTGGAACCGGACGGGGTCCGAGCACTAAGCCAGTGTCATTGCGGTTGCGGGGTGCGCAAAAGTCGCTACTTGAGATAGCTCGCCAAAGGCTAGTTCTGGGTGCGGCTATTTTAAGTATAGCCTTCGTGGGGCTTTCTCTGAGACTAACTGAAGTAGCTCTGTTGGGGGAGATGGTACCTCGAAAGGTAGCTTCGATTTCTGCTGAGGGCTACGGTGCGCCAGTTAGAGCAAGCATTCTAGACCGGAATGGGGTCTTATTGGCTACGAGTTTACCTACACAATCGTTGAACGCAGATCCGCAACATGTGAGAGAGCCGGTTGTTCTGGCTCGCAGGCTGTCTGAAATTCTTGATGGTGGTGATCCACGGGTTCTGCAGCATAAGTTACAAGCCAAAAGTCGGTTTGTATGGCTAAAGCGGCATCTTACCCCTTGGGAACAAACTCAAGTCAATCTTTTGGGGGCGCCAGGGTTGCAATTTAGCGTGGAGCATCGGCGGGTATATACCCATGGTTCTTTGGTAGCTCACGTTCTTGGTTATGCTAAGGATGAGCATAGGGGCTTAGCGGGCATAGAAAATGCTTTTGATGAGGACTTGCTGGAAAATCCAGGTCGCCCATTAGCGCTGTCCATAGATGTGCGGTTCCAGCATGTTATGCATGAAGAATTAAAGAGGGCGGTTCTTGAGCAGAAAGCTGTTGGTGCTGCGGGGATTATTCTAGATATAAAAACCGGTGGGCTCCGTGCGGTGGTTAGTCTGCCAGACTTTGATCCGAATAACGAAATCGAACTTATTGCGAACGCTGACGCAATCTTCAATCGGGCTAGCCTGGGCCGTTATGAGATGGGTTCAACTTTTAAGGCCTTTACGATAGCGATGGCCTTAGACAGCGGATTGGTTGACTTGAGAGATGAGTTTGATGCGACAAAGCCCTTACGGTTAGGTAAAACCATCATCCGAGATTTCCATGCTAAATCGCGATGGCTATCGGTGCCCGAAATATTCGTTTATTCTTCAAATATTGGCGTTGCAAGAATGGCACTAAAAATGGGAGGGGAACGCCAAAAAGAATTTCTAAGGAATATGGGTCTTCTTGATAAGATGAGTTTCGACCTTCCCGAGATTTCGAGTCCCGGTTACCCTCAAGTTTGGCGTGAAATAAACACCGCAACTATTTCATACGGCCATGGTATCTCTGTGAGCCCCATCCACCTTGCGGCTGGATTAGCGGCTTTAGTGAACGGTGGTGTGTGGTCTCCCCCAACTCTTATACGGGATAAGGAGGGGTTGGTTAAGGGGAGGAGAGTGATAACAGAGACGACTTCAAGGACCATGCGGCAACTTTTTCGGTTAGCTGTCACCCATGGTACCGGTGCCCGGGGTGGTGTTGACGGCTATCTGGTTGGCGGAAAGACAGGAACTGCTAATAAGGTGAGTAAGGATAGAAAGGGTTACGACAGCACGCGAGTTCTTTCATCGTTTGCTGGAATGTTTCCGATGTCAGAACCGCAGTATCTAGTTCTGGTTTTACTTGATGAACCCAAGGGACGAAGTGTGGGGGTAGGTCAGAACACGGGCGGTTGGGTGGCGGCCCCAGTTGTTGCAAATGTAATTCGGCGTATCGGTCCGGTAAATGGTATAGCCCCTATGATGGATCCTACGGTTGGGGAAAGTATTGCCGGTACATTTGTTGAATTGGATGGTAATGAGATCCGTCTTGCGGCTTACTAATTTGATAAAAGCGATTGGTTTGCCCGTTGAGAATATAACGGGTGATCCAGATATTTTGGGAATGACTGAGGATAGTCGAAGGGTTGAGCCGGGATTCCTATTTGTCGCGATTTCGGGGATGCAGTTTGATGGCTTGAATTATCTCCAGGAAGCAGTCCGGCGGGGGGCCTCGGCGGTTTTAGTTGAGAACGGACAAACTTGTACAGCCATAGGGGTAACTGTGGTTAGTACTTCCAAAGATCTTCGCTATTGTTATTCTATGTTGGCAGCCCAATTTTACGATGTTCAACCTGGCTATGTCGTTGCCGTCACTGGGACCAATGGCAAAACGTCTGTCGTTTCATTTTTGCGGCAAATATGGAGTTTTAACGGCATTGAAGCGGCAAGCCTTGGGACGTTAGGGTTGGACGCGCCTGCCATTGAGCATCATGACTGGCCAGCGGAGCTTTCCTCGCTGACTACTCCAGAGCCTGTAGTTCTGCATCAAACATTAGCAAAGTTGGCTTCCTATGGAGTTGAACGGGTGGCGATGGAGGCGTCGAGCCACGGCCTAGATCAGTACAGGTTACACGGGGTTACCATAACAGAGGCAGGGTTCACCAATCTAAGTCGGGATCACATCGATTATCATGGTTCTATGAGTTCTTATTTAGAGTCTAAGCTTCGCCTATTTAATGAGGTTATGGCCCCTGGGGGCGTGGCAGTGTTAAATCGGGACACCAGTGTCTTCAATCGTGTCGCCCGCGCGTGTGAGAGTCGGGGTCACCGCATATTGCATTATGGACGTTCGCGAACTGACCGACTAACAGGAGCCATAAACCTGCTTGAACTTGATGTGACCGAGGCCGGTTTAGTTTTAACTCTTGATTTTGAGAGTAAAGTAGAAGAGGTGTTTGTTCCACTTGCTGGTCACTTTCAGGCAGAGAATGTTTTGTGTTCCTTGGGTCTTGCAATGGCTGGTGGTATCAGCTTTGAAGCCGCGGTAAGCGCGCTCCCAACGTTAACTCCAGCAAGAGGGCGTATGGAGTTGGTTGGATATTTAGAGAACGGTGCGGCAATAGCCATTGACTATGCTCATAGCCCCGATGCTTTGAAAAACGCTTTGTGTGCTTTCAGGCAGCACTGTGATGGGAGATTAGTGCTGGTTTTTGGATGTGGTGGAGATAGGGATAAAGGTAAAAGGAGTGAAATGGGAAGGATAGCCCTTGATTTAGCCGATACCATTCTAGTTACCGATGATAACCCGCGCACAGAGAATCCAGCGGCAATTAGGCGGGACGTTATCAAAGGATGTCCAGGGGCCGTTGAGATTCCCAACAGAGAAGAAGCTATCAAGATGGCTATCGGCATGCTCTGTGATGGGGATTTGTTGCTCGTTGCGGGCAAGGGGCACGAAAGCTATCAGAAAGTAGGTAGTGAGCAACTAAAGCACAGCGATTTTGAGGTGGTGCAGCGTGTCATTAGCACTGGGACTCAGTAGGTGGGTCGGGCTTCACCAAAAAATTGGAATACCGCCGAATTAGCTGCTGCAACTGGTGGTCAGGCGTTCGGAGTTTCGAAGGTAGAGGGTGTAGGGATAGACAGTCGAAAGGTAGAGAATGGTGAATTGTTCGTGGCTCTTCAAGGGGTCCGATTCGATGGACATGAATATGTGAAGCAGGCCCTGGAGGCGGGGGCCTCATTAGCAATGGTTTCACGGGTCCCTGACGGATGCTCAGACAATGGTCGCCTCCTGTTGGTTCAGGAGACTATGGCTGCACTTCGGTCTTTAGCTAAGGCGGCTAGGCAAAAGTCTAAGGCATATTTGATTGGCGTAACAGGAAGTGTTGGAAAAACAGGAACGAAGGAGATGCTCCGCATCTGTTTCTCTACCCAGGGCTCTGTGCATGCGAGTGCGAAAAGCCACAATAATGACATTGGCGTGCCACTAACATTGGCGAATTTAGGCTCAGAGGTAGATTACGCTGTGGTCGAAATGGGCATGAACCATTCAGGGGAGATTCGGGAGCACTCGTTTTTGGCCCGTCCAGATATGGCGATAATAACCTCTATAGCCGAAACACATATAGGGAATTTTTCTAGTTTAAGTGAAATAGCTGAGGCTAAAGCAGAAATATTCAGCGGTTTAGAGGCCCCCGGTGTAGTTGTATTAAATAGGGATAGCCGCTTTTATGCAAAGCTTAGGAAGGCTTCGCAGAACAGGGCCTCAACCTGTTTAACTTTTGGTGAGGCGGCAGACGCTACGGTTAGATTAGTTGAGTGCCAGCGTAAGGGGCATGAGTATCGTATCACGGCTTCTGTGGCGGGCAAGAATGTTTGCTATCGGCTAGGAACGCCAGGGTTGCATTGGGTATACAATAGCCTTGGGGCGATTGCTTGCGTCTATGGGGCAGGGGGAGATGTGCAAAAAGCTGCCATGAATTTGGAGAGCTTTCAGTTGATGGCCGGCAGGGGTAGATCGTATTTTCTAAAATTAGGTTCTATAAATTTCACTGTAATAGATGAAAGTTATAATGCCAGCCCGGCATCCGTATCGGCTGCTCTTAAGGTTTTAAGAGACAGTAGCCTAGCGGGTTCTGGCAGGAGAATAGCTGTTTTGGGTGACATGTTAGAATTGGGAAGGCGAGAGCAGGTCTTACACGCGGCCTTGTCGGAAGATATCGTTGAAGCAGGGGTGTCAGTGGTATTCGCAATCGGCTCTAGGATGTTGTATTTAAGCGAGGCTTTGCCTTTATCTGTTAACCGCTATCATTTCGACAATGTCCATGCTGCTATAGAGCCGTTGATGGAAGATATCAACGAAGGGGACGTTATCTTAATCAAAGGGTCTTTCTCTATTCAGATGGGATTAATCGTTTCTGCACTGCGGAGCCGATCTCAAGAGGTCGAGGTAGTGTGATCGCATGGACTATCTAATTTTGTATGAGGCGTCATGCTCTATAATCTTTTGACACCATTAGCTGATGAGTTTGGTTTCCTCAATTTGTTTCGGTATCTTACTTTCCGAACTGGTGGCGCCATCATGACATCTTTGATTATCAGTTTCTTGCTTGGTCCAATGTTAATTCGGTGGTTAAAAAGGCGTCAGAAAACTGGGCAACCCATCCGTTCGGATGGGCCGCAGTCCCATTTATCATCTAAGGCGGGGACGCCAACGATGGGGGGCGTTTTAATTCTCTTCGCTGTGACTTTTTCTACCTTACTCTGGGCGGATATCACCAATCAGTATGTTTGGGTAGTTTTGTTCGTGGCTCTGGGCTTTGGTGGAGTTGGTTTTCTTGATGATTTTCTGAAGGTCACTCACCAACATCACCGTGGGTTGCCGGGCAGTATAAAACTTGGCATTGAAGTTTTGTTAGCCGTCGGCGCCATCTTTTGGATTTTGTCTTTATTGCCAGCGGACTTAGCGAATACCCTTGCCACGCCCTTCTTTAAGGACTTACTGCTTGATCTTGGGTGGTTTTTTGTTCCATTTGCCGTCTTTGTGCTAGTTGGGGCGTCGAACGCTGTTAATTTAACCGATGGTTTGGACGGTCTAGCTATAGTTCCAATAATGATTGCCTCTGCATGTTTTGGTTTTATTTGTTATCTGGCGGGAAATGTGCTTTTTGCGGATTACCTCCAGTTGCACTTAGTTCCTGGTTCTGGAGAGTTGGCAATATTTTGTGGGGCGCTAGTCGGTTCTAGCCTAGGATTTCTATGGTTCAACGCTCCTCCGGCTATGATATTTATGGGGGATACCGGAAGCTTGTCGGTGGGTGGTTCTTTGGGTGCCATAAGCGTAATTACCAAACATGAATTGGTATTAGCCTTAATCGGAGGTCTGTTCGTATTGGAAGCTGTCTCTGTAATAGTGCAAGTTGCTTCCTACCGCTTCACAGGCAAGAGGGTTTTCCGTATGGCGCCGTTACATCACCATTTTGAGCAGAAGGGATGGAAGGAACCCACAATTGTCGTCCGATTTTGGATTATTGCTGTGATACTCGCTCTTGCGGGCTTAGCCACCTTAAAGCTTCGTTGACCATGATAGATGTGACGAAACATAGTGGGAAAAATGTCGGTGTGCTTGGGTTAGGAGCTACGGGGATATCCGCTGCTAAGAATTTAACCAGGGATGGGGCTTCTGTTTTCGCATGGGACGATTCATCACAACGCCGCCGCCTTGCCACGGGGCAAGGTATTAGAATAACAAATTTTGTCCAGAAGGGTCTTGGGCATCTTGATTTTTTGTTGGTTAGTCCTGGAATTCCTCTGTTCTATCCAAGGCCACACCGCATTGCCTTGCTCGCTAAAGAGAAGGGTGTCAGGATTGTGAGCGATCTGGAGTTACTCCAGGAGGCTTGCCCAACTGCTAATTATGTAGGCGTGACCGGCACAAATGGGAAGTCCACAGTCACGGCCTTGCTTGGGCATTTATTGAGGCAAAGTGGAAAAAACATTCAGGTTGGGGGAAATTTAGGAAATCCAGTTCTAGATCTAGAAATGTTGGGGACAGATGGCATATATGTTTTAGAACTTTCTTCCTATCAGCTTGATCTTGCTTCCACTATTTTTCTTGATACTGCAATATGGACAAACTTGACCCCTGATCATCTGGAGCGTCATGGATCTTTAGAGGCATACATTCGCGCGAAGAAAAAGATTTTTATGGGTGCCGGTGGCCTTGCTGTAATTGGTGTTGATGACAAACAATCACAAGCTGTTTTCGATGAATTGGTCAGCGAGGGTGATCGAATAGTAGTGCCGGTATCGGCTGAGCAACCTGTCGCACAGGGAATTAGTGTAGTCGATGGACTTTTGTATGATGCCATCGATTCCTCTCCAGAGTTTGTAATGAATGTAACCAATCTTGCCCATTTGCCGGGCTCCCATAATTGGCACAATATTGCTATTGCCTATGCGGTAATCCGTCTCGTAGGTCTTAGTGGATCTATTTTCAAAGAAAGTCTGGAGACCTATCCAGGATTGCCACATAGGATGGAGAAAGTTGGGCGATATAATGGAGTGACCTATGTGAATGATAGCAAGGCAACCAATATGGCGGCAGCCGCCAAAGCGCTCGCATGTTACAGTAAGGTATATTGGATTATGGGCGGGAGAGCGAAAGCCATAGATATAGATGAAGTGCTGCCGATGTCGTCTCGTATTTTGTATGTCTATACGATAGGTGAATCGGCGGCGGAGTTTGAGAAAAATTTGGGAGGAAAATTCCGCGTAAAGAATAGTGGAACTCTTGCAAAAGCTGTTGTGGATGCAACCAATGACGCCATGTCGGACTTTGATGGCGGAGGTGTAGTGCTTCTTTCACCAGCCTGTGCTTCCTTTGATCAATTTGCAAATTTTGAAGCGCGTGGAACCGCATTTAGACAGCTTGTCGGCAAATTAAGCGGTTCGTGCAAGATCAATAAACCGGCAGCGGGAACTGGGGCTAGGGAATGAGAGCCATCCCTCGGACGGATAATAGTATTTTTGGTGAATGGTGGTGGACTGTCGATAGGCTGTCCATTGCTGCAATTCTCCTGTTAGGGGTTTTAGGAGCTATATTAGTTATGGCTGCCAGTCCCTCCGTAGCACTTCAGAAGAATCTGGACGGGTTTCATTTCATATACCGGCACCTGATAGTATTAGGCCCATCGCTCCTGGTTTTGGTTGTTGTGTCTCTTCTCTCTCCTTTAGGAACTTGTAGGCTCGCACTGGTCGTCTTTGTGTTTTCTTTGTTTCTGATGTTGGCGGTATTGATAAATGGGGTGGATGCTAATGGTGCCCGTCGGTGGTTGAGCTTTATGGGCTGGTCCATGCAACCTTCAGAATTTGTAAAGCCGAGTTTCGTCGTGGTTACAGCATGGTTAATAGTGCGCCCAAAGACTGGATTTGAGTTGAACCCGACCCATATATCTATTTTACTTTTGGGTCTAATTTTATTGCTTTTGTTAGCCCAACCAGATTTTGGCATGGCTGTATTAATTGGGTGTATATGGTTTGGCCAACATTTTCTGGCAGGGATGCCGGTCGTTGCTATAATCGCATCAATTGTTGTGGGGTTGATTAGTTTGGTCGGGGGCTATCACTTCTTTCCCCATGTTCAGAGTAGAGTTGATCGCTATCTCGATCCTAGTTCTGGAGATCGCTATCAAATAGACCATGCCTTAAACGCTTTTGCAAACGGCGGTCTTCTTGGCAAGGGTCCCGGGGAAGGTATTGCAAAGGAACGGATTCCTGACGCCCATGCGGACTTTATTTTTGCGGTGGCAGGTGAGGAACTTGGGTTAATTTGCTGCCTAGTAATATTGGCGTTGTTCCTCTTTATTGTCTTACGCGGTATAGCCCGGTTGCTGGAAACGGAAAGTCTGTTCTCACTTTTGGCAGGAGCGGGACTGGTGATGTTGTTCGGGCTACAGGCATTTATTAACTTGGCCGTGACGTTGGATATCATTCCAACGAAAGGAATGACCCTTCCTTTTGTTTCATACGGAGGTTCATCGCTTTTGGCCCTAGGTTTTGGAATGGGTATGCTGTTAGCTTTGACAAGGCGGCATAGACAATGGTCAAAAGTTTTACATGAATAAGGGCAATATTTGTTTCTCTGAGAAGGATCACGTGTTGATAGGGGCTGGCGGTACTGGCGGGCATTTGTTTCCAGCCCTGTCCTTAGCGGATGAACTGAAGAAACATGGTTTTGGAGTTGGTGTGGTCACGGACGTTCGAGGGAAACAATTATTAAAGAATTCGAACTTTGACGATTTGCACACCATAACTGCGGGTCGGATTGCAGGTAGAAATCTTCTGGGGGTTTTGGGTGGATTTGTGCGGATGATGATGGGGTTAATAGAATCATGGGTGTTAGTTCGTAGGCACCATCCGGTGGTTGTGGTCGGTTTCGGTGGGTATGCATCAGTACCGTTATTATTAGTGGCCAGGTTTGCAAAAATCCCGTTTTTAGTTCACGAATCTAACGCCGTAGCTGGCAGGGCTAACAGGCTACTATCACGTTATGCTACGTCTACTGCGGTTGCCTTTCCTCGAACTCAGAGGTTGGAGTTTTTGCCTCCTGATTCAATTGTGCACACTGGTACCCCTGTGCGTACAAACATTGCTGCTTTGTCTGATGTCAAATATCTACCGCCAATTACTTCCTCAAGTATTCATCTATTAGTGCTTGGGGGAAGCCAGGGATCACAAGCGATTGGAAGAATTGTCCCCGAGGCTGTGCGTTGTCTTAGCCAAGACCTTCGGGAACGCCTCATCGTGACCCAGCAGGTTAGGGATGCTGATCGTAACTATGCAAAGAAGATTTACGCGGATGCAAGGGTGCAGGCATGCCTTTCTTCTTTCATTTCAGATATGCCCGCAGTGCTAGCTAGATCTCACCTTGTTATTGCAAGAGCAGGAGCCTCGACAGTCGCGGAGCTGTCAATTGCAGGTAGGCCTAGTCTGTTGATTCCTTTGCCAAATTCAATTGATAACCATCAAGCTCTCAATGGGAGGGAGTTGATGGATGCGGGGGGGGCTTGGGTTTTGGAGGAGCAGGATTTAACTGTGGCAAGTTTAGCCAAAAGCTTGACGGAGTTGCTAGAAAACCCAGGTTGTTTGTCGGCTGCAGCTGCCAAAGCTAAAGCTTTGGGGATGCCAGAAGCGACGAGTATTTTGGTGAGGCTAGTTCAAGAATTAGCGGTTTCATCAGGCCAGGTTAGGCTGTCGTCATGAAAGCATATCCTTCAGCATTTGGTGTTTTGCACTTTATTGGGATCGGTGGGATAGGTATGAGCGGCATTGCCGAGGTTATGCACAACCTAGGGTACAGGGTTCAGGGCAGCGATGTTGTGGAGAATGCTAACGTTAGACGCCTGCAAGGGTTAGGTGTTGATGTGAGCATTGGCCACAAAGGCGGCAACCTTGGGGCTGCAGCAGCAGTGGTAATCTCATCAGCGGTGCCGGCTGATAATGTTGAAATACAGGAAGCGGAGAACAGAGGCCTTCCTCTAGTGCCGCGGTCAGAAATGCTTGCGGAGTTAATGCGGATGAAGACGTGTGTTGCTGTCGGCGGCACGCATGGTAAGACAACGACGACTTCCATGATTTCAGCTCTTCTAGACGTAGCAGCGATGGATCCCACGGTTATAAATGGTGGTATCATCAATGCTTATGGCACTAACGCCAGGCTTGGAAGTGGCGATTGGATGGTGGTAGAAGCCGATGAGTCAGACGGGAGTTTTTTACGTCTGCCTTCTGCTATTGCAGTGGTTACGAATATCGATCGGGAGCACCTCGATTACTACAAAAGTTTCGAAGAATTAAGGGGGGCTTTTCGGCAGTTTGTGGAAAATGTTCCATTCTATGGGATTGGCGTTTTATGTTCTGACAATGAAGAAGTACGGGCCTTAGCTAATAAGGTGGGTGCTAGAAGGCTTTTAACTTATGGTTTGGAGGAAGGCGCATCAATTAGGGGCAGGAATCTAAAATTAAATAATTCGGGTTCAAGTTTTGACGTTGAGATACGCGGTGGTCCGCGAATGGAGGAAAAAGTTCTGAAGGATGTCCGGCTAAATATGCCGGGTGCTCATAACGTCAGAAATGCTTTAGCGATGATTTCTATTAGCTGTGAACTTGGGCTTTCGGAAGAGATCATGCGTGAGGCTCTAGAAGGCTTTCGCGGCGTCAAGCGAAGGTTTACTCTGGTCGAAGAGATAGATGGTGTTCGAATAATAGACGACTATGCGCATCATCCAGTTGAGATAGGAGCAGTGCTTCAGACTGCAAAGCAAATCTGTGATGGCAGAGTAATAGCAATAGTGCAGCCCCATCGATTCTCTCGTCTGAAATCGTTATTCAAGCAATTTTGCAACTGTTTTAATGATGCTGATATGGTTTTTGTTGCTGACGTGTATCCCGCAGGAGAGCAGCCCCTAGAAGGTGTTAACAGAGATGCCTTAGTGGAGGGAATCCTGGCTTCAGGCCATTCGAATGTTTCCCCGATTTTGTCTCCTGACTCGTTGCCTGATTTAGTTCGCAAAATTTGTAATGCGGGGGATATGGTTGTATTCCTGGGAGCGGGAACAGTTACAACCTGGGCGAATGAACTGCCGCGAATGATGAATCGGCCGGAACGTTCAGGCGGCTGTGGATGAGTGATTAGATAGCGATGAGAGAGTCTTCTAAAAATTTATTGGCGCAGCTTCCCAAGGTGAAAGGTAGCTTGCGGAGAGATGTGCCGCTTGCCCGTTACACCTGGTTCCGGGTTGGCGGGCCGGCAGATGTTCTGTTTGTTCCAGCCGACTCGGCCGATTTGATTGAGTTCCTGGGCGGTTGTCCGCCTAATATCCCTATTTGCGTTATAGGGGTAGGGTCTAACTTGTTGATCAGGGATGGAGGTATTAGGGGGGTTGTCATCCGACTTGGCCGCAGTTTTGCCAAAATTAATATCGGAGATGAGTGTCGTATTACGGCAGGCGCCGGTGCTCTGGGCCCTAAGCTCGCCCGACTTGCGGCAAAAGGTGGGATACGGGGCTTGGAATTTTTATCAGGCGTTCCAGGGACCGTAGGTGGTGCGATAAGGATGAATGCGGGGGCATATGGCAACGAGGTGGCGGATGTTTTGGTTTCAGCTTCCGTGGTAAGTCGTGCTGGAAGTTTGGCTAGACTTTCAGCGCGGGATCTAAGACTGCGATATAGGGGCTCATCGATTCCTAGCGATTCAATAGTGTTGGATGCAAGCTTCTACGGCGAAAAGGATGTTGTGGAAGATATACTCCGTCGCATTGAGGAAATTAATAAGAACCGCGATATTTCTCAGCCAATTCGGGATAGAACAGGTGGTAGCACATTTGCGAACCCATTCGAACGAAGTGCGTGGGAATTAATTGAGTCAGCCGGATGCAGGGGGCTCCGAATCGGGAAGGCTATGGTCTCACCAAAGCACTGTAACTTTCTTATCAATACGGGAGGTGCTACGTCTGCAGATATTGAAAAGCTTGGCGAGGAGTTGCGGCGAAGAGTCCGCGAGCAAAGTGGCATTGAGCTTCGTTGGGAAATCCAGCGTATAGGCAGTGCAGAAATACCAACGGAGGAACCTACGTGAAGAAAGCACGTGTTGGTGTTTTAATGGGTGGAGTATCGCGAGAAAGAGAAGTGTCTCTTGAATCGGGGAGAGCTGTTTGTAAGGCCTTGAAGGAATTAAATTATACCGTTGTCGCATCTGAAGTAGGTGACGAGATGGTTGAGGTTTTGGCTAAATTATGTGGCCATGTGGACGTTATTTTTAATGCGTTGCACGGACCATATGGTGAGGATGGCTGCGTCCAGGGTCTGTGTGAATTATTGAAATTGCCCTATACCCATTCAGGGGTGTTGGCTTCTGCATTGGCGATGGATAAGGTGTTATCCAAAAAGATGTTCAGGCAGGCAGGTATCCCAGTTCCAGATGGAGAGGTTCGACCTTGCAATGCTATTTTTACCAAAGAGGCGCCAACTATTCCATTCGTGGTAAAACCTATAGGCGAGGGTTCGAGTCTGGGTGTTCGTTTGGTAGGAAGCAAGACAGAGGAGGCGGTGGATGACCCACTCTGGAGTGCTTACGATGAGGTGTTGGTGGAGGAATATATTCCTGGAAGAGAGCTGACGGTACTAGTCATGAACGAGAAAAGTATCGAGGTGCTTGAAATAAAACCCAAGGACGGGTTTTATGACTTTGACTCCAAATACACCCCCGGCTTTACGGAGTATATAATTCCTGCGCGGCTTTCACAAAAAATTCGTGAGAGTGTGCTGGATTACGCCCAGTTAGCTCATGCGGCTTTGGGTTGCAGTGGGGTAACGCGAGCAGATTTCCGTTATGACGAAAGTAGAGGAGATAAGGGTATTAAGCTACTGGAAATTAATACACAGCCTGGTCTGACGGCGACATCTCTAGTGCCCCAGATAGCTGCTTATGCCGGTTTATCTTTTAACTCCTTGGTGGATTGGATTGTAAGGGACGCTCAATGCAAGGTTTGACAGCAAATCCAGATTCGCGGGTGCGGTCCTCTGAGCTTTCTCTCCCTTCGGAGACAGCCTTTCCAGCTCGTCCGCAAGCTGTAAAAGGTTTGATCTCGCCGTATATTTTTGTGATTGGTTTTGTTATAGCCTTCACAGCTATTGTGGTTTCTGGGTTTAGAGAAGATGGGCAGAGGAACTGGTATACTTGGGTTCTACATGAGAGTAAAAGGCTTGTTTCTTCCGCTTCCGTTGAATCTGGGCTTGTTGTCCAAGAGCTTTCTCTTTCAGGCAATAGAGTCGTTCCTTCCAAGGTTCTTTTGCAGGCAGTAGGTATAGAAATTGGCACGCCGATTATATTGGTTGATCTCCATGATACGCTAAAGATGGTAACTAGGGTGGACTGGGTCGACAGTGCCCAGGTTAGTAGGCAATGGCCAAATAAGATTTCCATCAAAGTAGTTGAAAAGACCCCTGTGGCAATCTGGGAGACACCTGAAGGTCCATTACTTGTAGACACGAAGGGCGAAGTTTTTGGTGACACATATATGGTAAGGTCGCCCGATTTACCTGTTTTAAGAGGTGCTGGGGCAGGTCGTAGATTCTCGGAATTGCGAGGAGTTCTTGAGAGAAACCCAATCACTGGCGCTGAATTTATTGGGGCTACTCTGGTAGGAAAGAGACGTTGGGATATAAAGATGACAAAGGGTTTGATAGTTCGTTTGCCTGAAGAAGAAATGGAAAGGGCATGGGTTTTGTTTTCTAATCATCTCAAAAGAGATTATTTGGCATTGGAAGGCTTGGCTGTTGCAGATTATACTCTGAGCGATCGCCTGGTTCTACAGTTTGAAAAGGTTATGGTGAAGCAGAGTGGTGAGAGCATAGTGGGCTTGACGTCGTCGGATGGAAGATTGAAGGAAAGCTACCTTCGTGGATTCATAGGGCCGGGTTGAGGTATGTTTGAGGTTCTAGGTAAAAGAAATTTGTTGCGGCAGAGGAGATCAGGCAATGGTCCTGGGAATAGGAGCCTAGTTGCTGCCCTAGATGTTGGTACCGCTAAGATTTGCTGCTTCATTTCCCAGATTAAAGAGGATGGTTCGCTAGACGTGGCCGGGGTAGGCCATCAGATATCTCGTGGAACGCGAACTGGCGCTATAGTAGATATGTCGGCTGTAGAATCTTCTATTAGAGAAGTCGTGCAGGCGGCAGAGGAGATGGCTGGGGAGACCGTAGAAACAATTTTGGTTGCGGCGGGAGGATGCCAGCCTCACTCGCGAATACTTCGCGTGGAGCTTGAATTGGGTGGCCATGAGGTTACTAGTGGCGATTTGGAGAGCATATCAACTCAGAGTACTGGGCAGCATCTTTTGGATCCGGATAGGCAAGTGCTTCATGGAGTGACGGTGGGTTACGAGATTGATGGGCAACGTGGAATTAGCGATCCAAGGGGTATGCGGGGAGAAAAATTATGTGCGAAGGTGCACGTGGTAAGTGGAGCTAGAAGCAATATTCAGAATCTAATTAACTGCGTTAGTAACTGCCATCTTGATGTGAGGAAGGTAATTTTTGGCGGTTATGCGTCTGGTTTGGCATCTTTAGTCCAAGACGAGATCGACCTTGGTACGGTGTGTATAGATATGGGGGCTGGAGTAACTTCTATTTCCATATTTCAGGATAATGCGATGGTGCACTCTGACTCCATTCCAATCGGGGGTTGGCACGTGACCAGTGACATAGCCCGAGGGCTCACGACATCCATGCGAGACGCGGAGCGCTTAAAAACCTTGTTTGGCAGCGTGCTTCCCGGTGAGTCAGACTCACAGGATATGATCGATGTTCCCCCACTGGGAGAGCGAGATGCCTCCAGTCCTAATCATATGCCTCGGGAGGCGCTGGCGGAGGTTGTGAGGCCGCGCCTGGAAGAGACTTTTGAGTTAATCCGAGATCGTCTCGCAAAGGTTGGATTTGGAGATTCTCGCTCTATGCGTGTCGTGTTGACTGGAGGGGCAAGTCAGCTCAATGGTCTGCGGGAATTGGCCAGTTCTACCCTGGGAAGGGAGGTACGTTTGGGTGGGCCACCATTGATCCACGGCCTGGCGCCATCAATGAGGGGGCCAGCATTTTCGACATGTATTGGGTTATTAATTTTTGCTGCTCGGGAGGGCTTGGGGCGTAGCCCGGGTGAGACTCAAAATGGTCGCTTAAACCGGATAGGATATTGGATCCGCGATAATTTTTAGGTGGAGTCGCCCATGGTTGATAAATAAGGTGGTTGCGTAACTCCATTGAAACATTTTGTAATAAAACGTGAATTGAGAGTGCCCTGAGGGTTTGCTACACATTTTGGTGTGGTTGATGCGAACACCAGAGGGATTTCGACACTTGGAGTGTAACGAAGGTCGTGCAGGTGAAGGTACTGGCTCTATAGGGCAAAAGACCCTCAGAAAACCGATCCAGTGTGCAGGAATAGGGTTGCACAGTGGGGCACAAATATCCATGACTCTGCGCCCGGCGCCCGCCGATTCGGGAATTGTTTTTGTAAGGCTTGACCATGGAGGAGCCCTAATACCGGCACTATATGACCGGGTTACCGGGACAACCTTGGGGACATCATTGGGTGGTAGAGGCGGACCAGTGGTTGGCACTGTCGAGCACTTAATGGCTGCTCTTTGGGGCTGTGAGATAGATAACCTTTTTGTGGAGATAGATGGGCCAGAGGTACCTGCCATGGATGGAAGCGCGGCTCCCTTCGTCGATATGATAATGGACGCGGGAATAATTGAGCAGGAAGCGCTTCGTCACTTTATTAAGGTTTGGCAGCGTGTGGACATCGTTGATGGTGAAAAGACCATATCTCTAATCCCAACCGAGACCTTTTCGATAAATTTGTCCATTGAGTTTAACCATAAAGCCGTCGCTCGCCAGTCAAGTATTTTGGATGGTGGTCCAGTGGCATTTAGGTCGGAAATTAGTTCAGCGAGGACTTTTGGCTTTATTCATGAGGTAGAGGCTTTGCGGACAGCCGGGTTGGCCAGGGGTGGGTCTCTAGAAAACTCTATCGTGGTGGGGGACGAGAATACAGGTATTCTTAACGAGGGTGGATTGAGGTATGCGAATGAATTTGCTCGGCATAAGGTCTTGGATTGCGTAGGAGACCTTTATCTAGCAGGGAAGCCTATGCTGGCTCGTGTGGAAGCGCACCGATCTGGACATGAACTGAACAATGCTCTGCTCAAAAAGCTGTTCTCGGATGAAGAAAATTGGAGTCTGGAATTAGCAGGAGCCAATGCGGATACTTGGCAAGCTGTACCTGCTTTAGCTCAGGCGTAAAATTCAAAGTTTTGGCTTGCCTGATTCCGAGGAACCTAGCCTCATCTGGCGTGACTTGATTGGTTGCTGGATGGCCTCGTATTTTGTAGGCAACAAAACTTTCCATCGGTTACACTTGGCGATGACAAACAAATCATTTATCGGCCGTTGTTTTGACTGAAGGTATTTGTACAGCGTATTGGCAGGGGCCAAGAGTTTGGGGCGCTTATAGGCAAGGGTTAAAAAAACATGAATTCCACCAAATTTGAATTATCGGGCCGCAGGGTGTGGGTGGCAGGTCATCGTGGCATGGTAGGTTCAGCCTTGGTGAGATTACTAGATAATCACGACTGTGTGTTGCTTACTGCCAACCGGAGTGAGCTTGATCTAAGGAGGCAGGCGGATGTTGAAGATTGGATGGAAGCCTATAAGCCGGATGTAGTGATAATTGCCGCTGCAACAGTTGGGGGGATACTTGCCAATGATATGAGACCAGCCGAATTTCTCTACGATAATCTTGCGATTGAGACAAATATTATTCATGCTTCGCGTTTGGCAGAAATAAAAAAATTAATGCTCCTGGGTTCCACATGTATATATCCGCGCCTTGCCGAACAGCCTATGAAAGAGACTGCTCTTTTGACGGGTGCATTGGAGCCAACCAACGAATGGTATGCAATCGCTAAAATAGCTGGCATCAAGCTTTGTGATGCTTATAGGAAACAGTTTGGGTGTAGTTTTATTTCCGCTCAGCCTACCAACCTATATGGCCCAAATGATAACTTTGACCTGAATTCAGGGCACGTTCTTCCGGCTTTAATGCGGAAGGTGCATGAGGCAAAAGAACGTGATGCTGAGTGGGTGGATGTTTGGGGGACTGGTTTGCCGTTACGTGAGTTTCTGCATGTGGATGATCTTGCTCGGGCATTACTTTTTCTCATTCAGAACTATGATGAAGTGGGCCATGTTAATATTGGATCTGGTGAAGAAATTTCCATTGCAGAATTGGCAAAGATGATTGCTGGAACCATCGGTTATCAAGGTAAATTTCGTTTCTTAAATGAGAAACCAGATGGTACTCCCCGCAAACTTACCGACACGGCTAAATTGAATAATTTGGGTTGGAGCCCTGACATTCCATTGGCGGAGGGGCTACGAAGCACCTATAAATGGTATACGAAATATGGGGTTGGCTAAAAGAAATGACGATGTCGTCGGATAACAATATGAGGCTGGAATGCAATGGATAGGAGTGCCGATGAGACGGCTTTTCCATTGTGTGATGATATTGGCCTTTGGTGCGAAGAGGTAACGGAGGCCAGAGCCTGGTCTGCTGGGAGGGCCGGATTGTTTCTGGATAGAGACGGCGTGGTCTTGCAGCGAATACCATATTTGCATAAGGCATCTGATGCGTTACTAGTTGAAGGTGCTACTGATCTAATAAAGGCCTGCAACCGAAAGGAGATTCCAGTTATTTTGGTTACCAATCAATCGGGCGTAGGCCGTGGAATGTATGGTTGGCCAGAGTTCCGAGAAGTGCAAGATGAACTCAGTAGCCAACTTAAGAAGGGGGGTGCATGGCTAGATTTAGTTTTGGCCTGCGCTTATCATGGCGAGGGCAGTGGTGAGTATAGAGTGCCACAGCACCCGTGGCGAAAGCCTAGGCCAGGGATGATCCATGAGGCCGCACGTATCTTGAGGATCGATGTGTCTCGATCTTGGATAGTGGGAGATAGAGCCAGCGATATTGAGGCGGGGCGCGTTAGTGGACTCGCTGGGGGCGTTCTTGTTTTGAGTGGAGAGACCGCTCAGTCGGGTGCTAACGGAATCGTTGGCGATGAGAATTTTATCGTGAGAAAGGCTAACAGTATCGCCTCCTGTCATTTTCTGGTAGGGAAAATGGTTTAGTCAGTCTGAGTAGTGATATTTTGTAACTTTACTTTTCCCAAAAGTGGCCTATTCGATTTTATGATCCAGGAGGGTTTCCAATTCCCCCAATGCCTGGTCGGCAGATACTACTTTTATCGTGCGCATGCCGAGTTCTCGTGCTGGCTTGAGATTTACCCCAAGGTCATCTAGAAAAATCACTTGTTGCGGTTTCACATTTACCGTGTCGCATGCACATGTATAAAATTGGGGCTCTGGCTTTCGGATTCCAAGTGTCCGTGATTCTATGACGAAATCAAACAAATCTAATATGGGTCTCAGAACGTTATCTTTATCATTATCGTCAGCGGAGGGGCTGAAGTTATTAGTAAGGCAGGCGGTTTTATATTTTTTCGAAAGCACTTCTAGTGCATGGACCATTTCTGGGCGAGTTTGTCCGTGGATACAGGCTAGTACTTCCTGTCCATCTAGTAAGACACCTTTAGCCAAAGCTTCTTGTTCAAATAGGGCGCAAAATTCTTCAATAGTGACGTCATTGCGCTCCAGCTTTGCCCAGGCATTGTTATTGCTGTTGGTGGCGTTAAGAGTCCGAATAAAGTTTTCCGGTATCCCCTTGGTTACCTCATATTTGTTGAACGCAACAAAAGGGCTTGTAGTAAAAACCCCGCCAAAATCCCAAAAAATAGCTTTTGTCCCACTATTATTCATTCAGGTGCACCTACAGGAAAATTCTTTCGAAGTTCCCGTTTTAGAGCTTTTCCACTGGGGTTACGTGGGATGACTTCCGCAAATTCGACGTTTTTGGGGAGCTTAAAGCGGGCTAATTTGCCAACGCAAAATGCCATAATTTCGTCGGCAGTGAGGCTCTCCGATTTTTTTACTACTATCGCTAAGGGTGACTCCCCCCATTTTGGGCTTGCCTGACCGATAACAGCCACATCCCTAACTTTCTCGTGGGAGAGTATGACGTTTTCTATTTCTGCTGGATATACGTTCTCCCCACCTGAGATGATCATGTCTTTCAATCGATCCTTAATATAAATGAATCCGTCTTTGTCCATTGTGGCAATATCACCTGAATGTAACCAACCATCCTTTAGCGTTTCTTGGGTGGCTTTGGGGTTATTCCAATATTCTTTCATCACGTGTCGGCCGCGAATGAGAATTTCTCCAGGTTGATCAGGTTGGACGTCCAAACCATTTTCATCTACAACTCGAATATCGGTGTGGAAAAAGGCCTTACCGCATGAAGCGGGGTGATCGGCTACGTCCATCCCGCGGAGCAGACAGGCGGGTCCACAAGTCTCGGTCATGCCAAAGGCTTCGTTGATAGGGATGTTGATATCAGAGTAGGCTGCGATTAGGGAGGCTGGAACTGGGGCGGCCCCGCTCATTATCCAACGCAAGTTTGGTCGAGCATATTGGTTTAACTCCGGAGCTTGTATCATAAAATTTAACATCGCTGGCACAGCTAATGAGGTATCGATTTGTTCTTTCTCAATCAGTCGCCAAGCTTCGCCTGGATCAAAAGTTCTCAGAGTTACGTTGGTTGAGCCTAGATAGATATTTGCGGTAACCGGAGTGAGCGCGCCGACGTGGTATAATGGGAGTATGAGTAAGTATCTGTCATATAGTCTAAACTCACCCGTAGCGGCCCACGTAATACAGGCCCAGATAGCAGAATTATGAGTGTGGACAACCCCTTTCGGCAGTCCTGTTGTTCCCGAGGTGTACATTATGTAGAGCATTTCTTCCTGGCCGGCAGATATCTCAGGTTCATGGGTTGGCGATGAAAGGCGGAGCTCCTCGTAATCCAGTGTAAAGTCTGGCCGGTCAGTAGCCGAGCTATTTGGGCCAGCCACGAAGATAAAGTTTTCAATAGACTT
Source organism: Rhodospirillaceae bacterium (assembly GCA_002728255.1). Classification (NCBI taxonomy): domain Bacteria; kingdom Pseudomonadati; phylum Pseudomonadota; class Alphaproteobacteria; order Rhodospirillales; family Rhodospirillaceae; species Rhodospirillaceae bacterium. Next base: position 68,996 of record PBWV01000040.1, read on the forward strand.
AATTGAATCAAGTTTACTCTGTAACTCTTCGGCTACATTTGTAAACTCAGGTCCAAACATTAGTAGGCGTGATCCTGAATCTTGAATGATATAAGCAAGCTCATCAGCGACAAGCCGAATATTCAACGGGACGGTTACTGCTCCAATTTTTGCGAGGCCAAAAAAAAGTTCTAAATAGGCGGGACAATTGAGCATTAGCAATGCGACTCGGTCTCCCCGTTTTATACCTAGGCCCGCTAGAAAATGGGCGGTTTGGTTGGCACGCTGATTAAGTTCGTGGTAACTAAGTCGGAGCCCACTGGCTACATCGACGAAGGCCTCTACTGTAGGGTCCAAGTGTGCGCGTTTGCTTAAAAAAAGCCCGATGTTGTCGTGCATAGTAATTTTACCTCCCCTGTTTAACCCTGTTTAGTTTAGGGGGTCATTTCGATCAAGGAGAAGAATTGATGGAATTATTTGGTAGTGCTGCATCTCCATTTGTCCGAAAGGTTCGAATAGTTGCTAATGAGGTGGGGCTAGATGAGGGTATGGTCTGGCATGAACTAACCACTAGCCCTGTTGATCCAGACTTGAGACTGGCTAAATCTAATCCCCTTGTCAAAATGCCGACTATGAAGACTGATCAGGGACAAGTATTGTATGATTCGCGAGTGATCTGCGAGTATTTGGATAGTTTGGGTGTCCGGGCCCAAATATTTCCTGAGCGCGCCGATGAACGTTGGCGTGCACTATGTCAGCAGGCGCTGGGTGATGGCATAATGGACGCCGCCGTTTCTATCCGTTACGAACAGAATATCAGGCCACATGAAAATAGGTGGGATGCGTGGATCAAGGGACAGTTAGGAAAAATACGGCGGGGCCTGGATAGAGGGGAGGCAGAAGCTCATAGACTGGATGACAAGCCCCATATAGGAGCCATCACTTTGGCATGTGCTGGCGGTTACCTGGATTTCAGGTTCCCTGAGGAGAATTGGAGGAGCAGCAGGCCTGCCTTGGCAAATTGGTGTGATAGATTTTCATTACGAGAATCGATGATATTAACCAACCATATTGTGCAAGAATCTAATTAAATTAGAAGGGGGTTGTTATGGATTTAGGGCTAAAAGGAAAAAAAGCGATTGTCACTGGCGGAACTAGGGGTATCGGTCGTGCCATNGTCGAGCGTTTAGCTGTCGAGGGGTGTGATGTTGCATTATGTGCAAGGAACGCTGACGAGGTTGCTGCTGCTGTGGAAGCGGTGCAGAAGTTGGGTNGTCATTGTGTGGGTAATTCCGTTGATGTTACCCACGCTGCAGATTTGAATAGCTGGGTAGCGGATGCTGCAGGGGAACTCGGAGGGATTGATATTTTGATTCCTAATGTTAGCGCTCTTGCAGTCTCTAACGAGGAAAAATCTTGGGTCGCGGGTTTTGATACCGATATTATGGGGAGCTTCCGAGCAGTGGAGGCGGCCCTTCCCCATCTAGAGCAGTCTTCCTGTGGAGCTATTGTGCTTATTGCGAGTACAGCGGCTTTAGAAGTTTATCTTGGGCCTAGACCNTACAACTCGATGAAGGCGGCCCTTGTTGCTTATGGCAAGGGCTTGAGCCGCGACTTGGCTCCCAAGGGGATGCGGGCTAATGTCGTTTCGCCGGGTTCAATTTACTTTGACGATGGGGTGTGGGGGGACGCTAAGAGGAACTCACCCGACCTGTATTCTACAATGCTTGACCGTAATCCAATGGGAAGGATGGGAAGGCCTGAAGAGGTAGCTAACGCTGTTGTGTTTCTGGCTAGTCCGGCAGCCAGCTTTATAACCGGCGCCAATCTTGTGGTGGATGGCGCATTAACTCAACGGATACAATACTAGGATAGATTTTATTACGGTAATAAGGATTTGGTCAGGAGGGTAGACGAATGTCAGTGGTGAGAGTGGCTCGCGGAAATGTAAAGGATGAAGTTAGTGGGGAGGACTGGCGGCAGCGAGTGAACTTGGCTGCCTGCTACCGGTTGATAGCTCATTTCGGTTGGGATGACCTCATTTACACCCATATCTCTGCTCGCCTTAATGATAATCCAAATCAGTTTCTTTTTAATCCATATGGTTTGATGTTTGAAGAAATGACGGCATCAAGTTTAATAAAAGTAAATTTGGATGGCACTATTGTGACAGGGAGTGACTATGGCTTTAACCCTGCTGGGTTTGTTATTCACGGGGCGATTCTCTCGGGCCGGGACGATGTGGGCTGTGTGGTGCATCTGCACACGGACCAAGGCATGGCTGTGTCGGCTCAAAAAAATGGCCTGCTTCCATTATCTCAAATTGGTGCTGCTCTCTGTCATGATGTCTCCTATCATGACTATGAGGGTCCGGCTACTGAAGAAGAGGAGCAACCTCGTTTGATTGCAGATCTCGGGGCCAAGAATTTGATGATTTTGAGGAATCATGGAACCTTAGCTGTGGGGAAAACTATTGCTGATGCATTCTTGCGTATTTATGGGCTGGAGCGGGCTTGTAAGACACAGGTCTTAGCTATGGGCGGTTCGGCAGAAATCCAACTTCCTAGTGATCGCGCGCTTGCGCAAATGGCAGCCTTCGATGAGGAAGAAGGGCACTCGTCGATGGTTTGGGATGCATTGCTTCGCATGTTGGCTCGAAGAGATAATTCATATCGAAATTGAGGGCGGAGTTTTTCTGGATATTTGTGGAAGGAACTCATGTGGCAGCAAACTTTAATCCATATGCTCCTGCAGAGATAATTAATCCGTACCCAACGTTGGCACTTTTGAGAGCGGAATCGCCAGTTTCATGGAATAATGAGCTTGGAGGCTGGCTGTTGACCTCTTACGAGGATGTAAAACTGGCTCAAAAAGATAAAAGATTCTCAGCCGAGAGGGTCCAGCCGTTTTCTGATCATATGGCTGCCACAGGTCGTCCGACTCTGGAAAATATGGGAAAGCTTCTTAATGATTGGTTGCTTTTTCGGGACCCCCCCGCACATACGCCTCTACGGAGACTTCTTGTTGATACTTTTGCTCCAAGAGCAATTGAAAATTTGCGTTCGCAGATTTCTAGAATAGCTGATGAACTTTTGGCTTCTGAATTTAGGAATGGGGAAGCCGATCTGATGACTAGGTTCGCATTCCCCATGCCGGCTCTAGTCATAGCATATATTCTAGGGGTTCCCGACAAAGATCTAGGGAAATTTCGGTCATGGTCCAATGATTTGGCTACAGTAATTGGTAATAGCAGGAGGGTCGAAGGTCGATTTGATATCGGGGCAAAAGCTTTAACAAATCTCACAAAATATTTTCGAGAGGCGGTTGATCTCCGGCGTTCGCAGGGGCTTCGAGGAAGGCTAATCGATCAATTAATCGAGGCCCAGGATGCTCAACGTGTGATGACAAAAGACGAACTCATTGCCACATGCATTTTGATTTTATTTGCTGGGCATGAAACCACTATGCATCTAATTGGTAATGGAGTCGTGCTGCTCTTGCAAAATCCTATGGAGTTTAGGAAGGTTCAGAAAGATCCTGAGCTTATCCCTTCTATGGTGAATGAAGTCCTAAGATACGAGTCCTCGGTGTTTGCCATTGTCCGAGTGGCTAAGGAGGATCTCAAGCTTAACGGCAAGAAAATTAGCAAGGGTGACCGAGTATTCTTAATGCTTTCTGCTGCAAACCGTGATCCCGCTCATTTCCCAAACCCTGAAACATTCGATGTAAGCCGCTTACCGAATAGGCACCTTTCGTTTGGTTACGGCATCCATTTTTGCATAGGAGCCCAACTAGCCAGGGTGGAGGCAGAGGTTGCTTTCCGCAGTTTGCTGCCGTTACTCGAAGGATCCAAACTAGTAGATCAGGAACCTGATTGGGACGATAACTTTATATTGCGGGGAGTAAAAACGCTAAGAATCAGAAAATTATAGTGAGTGGCCATTGTTCATTATCTGGCTGTTTTAGCTGAGCCTGACATGTTGTTCAGTGTGGGCTTTTGAATGGCTGGCCTGGCGCGTTATTTATTAGAATGCTTTATAAAAGTCCAAGTAAACCGGCACAAGTGTACGTTAGAGCTTGTATGAAATTGTAATGAGATAGGGAACTATGAATAAATGAAAGATTGGGCAGACAGTAGTTTTAATAAGGGACCCGCCAATTACGAACCCCTTAGCCCCATTAGCTTTTTGAATAGAGCAGCACAAGTATACCCTGAGGAAACTGCTTGGGTATATGATTCCCAGCAGGTTAACTATAAAGAATTTTCTGAGAGGTGTTGTCGGTTGGCATCTGCGTTATCCAAGCGGGGTGTTGCTCCAGGAGATACGGTTGCTGTCCTTTCTCCTAACATACCACCCCTTCTGGAAGCACACTTCGGCGTGCCCATGGCAGGGGCGATTTTAAATGCGATCAACATACGTCTTGAAGCTGCTACGATAGCGTACATTCTCGCGCACAGTGAAGCAAAAATTCTGATTTCCGATCGAGAGTTTAGTGATGTAGTTAAACGTGCGGTCGAGTTAACTGAGATACCTCCTACAGTTATTGATATTGATGATGTTCGAGAAGGAAACTTACTGGGGGTCACAACGTATGAGGACTTGCTCAGAGAGGGGGATCCACTGTATCGCGGCAAGGACGTAGCTGATGAATGGGATGCGATTTCCTTAAATTATACTTCTGGAACTACGGGTGATCCAAAAGGCGTAGTATATCACCACAGGGGAGCCTATTTAAATTCCTTAGCAAACATAACGGCTTGGGATATGCCGCGGCACCCTAATTACCTTTGGACTTTACCGATGTTTCACTGCAATGGGTGGTGTTTCCCCTGGACTATAGTTGCGCAGGCGGGAACACAAGTTTGTTTGCGAAATATGCAACCAGATAAGGTTTGGCGGGCATTGCGAAATGAAAAGATCACCCATTTATGTGGGGCGCCAATTGTTTTGAGTTTATTAATTGATTCTTCAAAACTAGATTCAGAGGAAAATATTTCAGGGATAAATGTAATGACAGCGGCCTCACCACCTCCTCCGGCCGTATTAACGGCAATCGAAGACTTGGGTTTTAACGTTACTCACGCTTATGGATTGACAGAGTGCTATGGCCCTGGAGTGGTTTGTGCGTGGAAAGAGGAATGGGAGGAGCTTCCGGACCCAGAGAAAGCGCTACTGAAGGCGCGGCAGGGAGTTCGCTACCCTTCGTTAGAGGGGTTGATGGTTGCAGATCCAGACACTATGAAGAAATGCCCAGCAGATGGGCGGACTATCGGCGAAGTTATGATGCGTGGAAACATCATTATGAAAGGGTACTTCAAGGATCTTGATGCTACCTCTAAGGCGTTAAAAGGCGGGTGGTTTCGAACAGGGGATCTTGGGGTTATGCATCCCGATGGTTACATTCAGCTAAAAGATAGGTCAAAAGATATAATAATTTCAGGTGGAGAAAATATTTCATCAATAGAAATAGAGACGATCCTATATGAGCATCCGTCTGTTGCTGGGGCTGCTGTTGTGGCTCGGAAAGATCCTAAGTGGGGAGAATCTCCGTGTGCTTTTATTGAGCTTAGAGAAGGTAAAGTGGATGTTACCGAAGAAGAGATCATCAAGTTTTGTCGATCGCGGTTGGCACACTATAAGTGCCCTAAATCGGTAGTTTTTGGGCCCTTGGTAAAAACATCGACAGGTAAAATACAGAAATTTGTGTTAAGGGAGCGTGTGGCAAATTTATAGCTTTAAGGTCAAGAGTTAGATGATGGCCAACACATTTTCTGGGGGCCGCCCTATGACCGCTTTGTTATTTGCAACGACAATTGGCCTTTCCATAAGGATAGGATCTTCGACTATGGCAGATATTAAGTCGTTTTCTGATAATGTCTTATCATCAAGTCCTTTGGATTTATAGACAGTCTCTTTGGCTCGCAGTAATGACCTGGCGTTAATGCCAAGCTGCGACAGTATGACGCTTAACTCTCGCCTGGTGGGAGGCTCTTTAAGATATTCTACAATGCGAAAGCTGGCGCCATGTTTTTCTAAAATAGCCAGTGTTGCCCTTGACTTGCTGCAGCGTGGGTTATGGTAGATTGTAATCATTATTACTATTTTGTTTTGGCAACATATACTCCATCCCATTTTCCATTAATATCCGCCGGGGATTCACTTCGAAATTCAGCAATCCTTTGGTTCATGCAATCATACAATCCAGTAGCTTTCCAGGGAATAGCTAATTTTGTGCAAATTTGGGAGAGCTTTTCCGCTTGGCCCCATTTTTGGCTGCGATAGGCTATCAAAAAGTCTTTGTGCTGTTGGGCGTAATGGGAAAATTCCTTGGTCTGAGCCTCTTTTTCGTCACCCAATACGCCATAGATACGGGTGGGTCTGGTTTGCCCTTTTACCTGAATTAGGTCGAGCTCGATGAGGGCAAAGTTGCTTACTTGTCGTTGCGTGTTTTCGCCAATTATAATGGAAACCCCGTAGGTTTTTGATTGGCCTTCGAGGCGAGATGCAAGATTAACCCCATCTCCTAGAATGGAATAGTCGAAGCGCTGGTCAGAACCGACATTGCCCACACAAACTAGATCTGTATTAATTCCTATTCCAATATCTATAGTTAACAATTTCTCCTTTTCCGCTAACGAGAGAAGTTTTTGGGCGGAATCTAATTCCATATTTTCAGATGCTTGAGAACCTCGAAACATTTGTATAGCTTCGCGAGCTTTCGTAGCACGTTCTTCTGCCTGTTCTTTAATGCTTATTCCTACCTTCTCGCATGCTTTTTGCATAATCAACGCCGAGGTGCAGGCACTTGAGGGGTGGGCTATAACCGGCAGTGGGGCATTCCAGAATGCCATCACACAATCCCCCATGTATTTATCGATGGTGCCATGATTATCTAATATTATTTTTGTCAACGGTGTCAGAATCTTATTGATTAAGTCGGTAAGTTGCTCCGGGTGGTGTTTATAGGTTTCAGATATTTGAGTAAAGCCACGAATATCTGCAAACAAGACCGTCATTTTCTTCATTTCGCCACCTAATTTGAGTAGTTTAGGCTCTTTGGCTAGTTGTTCTACTAGGGCGGGGGACATGTACATGCTGAACGCATTACGGACCTGCTTTCGTTGTCGTTCCTCCCTCAGAAAGTTCATATAGGATAGTGTTATGTAAAGGATTGCGCTGCAGAGAGAGGGGTACAATGGGTCTATGAGTAAACCGATCTTTGCATATGCATACCATGAGGATACTGTCATTCCCCCAATTAAAACAAATGCAAAGAGTAGTGTGTAGGAAGCCCCTAGAGTGGGGATTAGGATAATCATCAAGAGTCCAGACAGTACAACGCCAAAAACTTCTGCGTTATGGACCCATGGAGGTCGGTATAGAAAGTTATTGGTAAGCATCATCTCAAGCAGTTGGGCATGAATTTCTACCCCAGGGACAGTTTTGCTTAGAGGCGTATGTCGTATGTCCTTTAGACCAAGAGCAGAGGTACCTATAAGAGCCAGGGCATTTTCTAATTGGCCTTGTCTAGCTACACCATTTAAGACATCCGACGCGGAAATGTAGGTGATCTGGTCCGCTGTGGACCGGAAGTGCACCCAGGTACGAAAACGCGCATCTGTTGGTATTTCCGGAGTGCCAATTTGTTTTAAGCCCCTTATTTTAATGCTGTTGGTTTGTGCCTCGTTGTCTACATTAAAGATCATGTTCTTCTGACCCAGTGCCAGTCGAATCATTTCGAGAGTTAAGGTGGGGTATACCTGCTCGCCGACCTTAATCCCCATGTTTACGCGTCTTACCACTCCATCGATTTCGGGCTCTAGTGCCACCATTCCAAGGCCCGCAGCTGCTTCTTCTAGCTCCAAAACATTCCGAAGAATGCCTGGAAAGGCGGGCACCTGGTTTATAGCTTTGGAGCGATCTCCAGTTAAAACAATATTGGCCCTTATTGGTTTGCTTGAATCTGGAGGCGGCTTTGATTCGAGAACTCCCTGTCCTAGCACTACCCTCATGCCTTTCAACGCACTTGCAAAAACCTCTTCCGTCTTCGGCATGGCATTCAGTTCGCGGGTTAGATCTTGGCTAAGTCCATCCAATTGGGCAGCGATTGCAGGTGGCGATAGCCGATCGTATTCTGGGAAAAAGACATCAAAGCCGGCGACCCCGACTTGATAGCTAGATAATCGGTTCACCAATTTCGCGAGAAGGGTTCTAGGCCATGGCCATTGTCCAAACTCTGCCAAGCTTGCTTCGTCAATGTCTATTATTACCACAGGCACTGGCGTTGGCGTTTTCTGTCGGGGCATAGCTTTTTGGTAAAAATCAAATGTTTCGAGACGCAACGTTTCAAGAAGGGACAACTCCCACTGTTTCATGCCCCACAGCAAGCCGAGCATGATAATGCCGACTAGGTGCGTTGCCGTGAACCAACTAAGGCTTTTTCTTAGCCAGGCCATTTTGTGACGGTTAACTCTAGGTGGGTTTTAGAAAAGTGCATGCCGACCTTATTACTCCGAAATATTCTATATTTGCACACTAGCCGAAAGCGGATGTCGTTTATATAGTGAACTGCAATAGGCCTGTATTTTGGCTGAGTATTTACTTACTATAATTGTATATGAGGACAATGACCGATACTGAGAATTATTTGGCTCAGGATTTTGGTGACAGAACAAAATTCCGAGTTCCAGACGTAAACTCGATGGACGAATTTGGGCCCATAATTAGAAACATTGGAACAATAAACAAAGTCGGGATTTGGACCTTGTATGTGAAAGAGGTAAAGCGCTTTTTCAAGGTCTGGACCCAAACTATCATAGCGCCAGCCATAACGACCTTAATTTTCTTGGCTATTTTCGCTCTTGCCCTTGATGGAGCGACCCGGAGTATTGGCAATATACCATTTATCGAATTTCTTGCGCCAGGGTTGATAATGATGGCGATAGTTCAGAACTCTTTTGCAAATACATCTTCGACAATGATGGTGGGCAAAGTGCAGGGGTGCATTGTTGATTTGTTGATGCCACCCCTGAGGCCAGTCGAGTTAACATTTGCGTTTGTCGTTGGGGGGGTCACACGAGGTTTGCTTGTAGGTGTGGTGACCGGCTTGGCTATGTCCTTTTTTGTTTCTCTATCCATACACAATTACGCGGCACTTCTATTTTTTTCGGTAGCGGCTTCAACAATGCTTTCTTTAATTGGTTTGATAGCAGGTATTTGGGCTGAAAAATTTGACCATATGGCGGCGGTGACGAATTTCGTGGTAACACCATTGGCATTTTTATCTGGGACCTTTTATTCTGTTGAGCGTCTGCCTGAGCCTTGGCTGACTATTAGCCAACTAAACCCATTTTTTTATATGATCGACGGATTTCGCTACGCATTCATTGGTCGGACAGACGGATATCTCTTCGTTGGTATTGTGGCCCTGATTGGGTGCAATCTTGTACTGTGGCTGTTGGTACATTGGATGTTTGCGAGCGGGTATAAGTTAAAAGAGTAACCTTGGAAGCCCAACGTTGACAAGGTTTGTAGCTAGCTGGATACTTCTGCCTCTATGTTTGCGGTAGACGCGTTATCCGTTATGAAAATTTGAGGGAGGGTTGACGTAATGACCTCGGTGATGCCGACTTATGGGCGTGTTGATATATCTTTTGAGGTGGGTAAGGGCTCTTATTTGTTCACGTCTGATGGTGATCGGTACCTGGATTTCACTAGCGGTATTGCGGTTACCGGGCTCGGACATGCTCATCCTCATCTAGTAAAAACTCTGACTGAACAAGCGAGGCAACTCTGGCATACATCCAACCTATATGTGATTCCGGAACAGGAACGTTTGGCGGATAGGCTTTGCGCCAACAGTTTTGCGGAACTAGTATTTTTCTGTAACTCGGGTGCGGAAGCTATGGAAGGGGTTATCAAGACAGCTCGGAAATATCAAAGTCATGTTGGCAAACCTGACCGCTATCGGATAATCGTATTCTCGGGTGCCTTCCATGGAAGAACTCTGGCGACTATTTCCGCTAGTGATAGCCCCAAAGGCCAAGAAGGGTTTGGTCCCATGACAGAGGGTTTTGATAGGGTACCTTTTGGGGATGCGGAAGCTGTTAGAGCGGCAGTAACTTCGGAGACAGCTGCTATTTTGGTTGAGCCTGTTCAGGGTGAAAGTGGAATATTCCCTAGCGAGAATGGTTTTCTCAGGGAGTTACGAAAAATCGCGGATTCGGAGGGTTTGTTATTATTGTTTGACGAGGTGCAGTGCGGTGTGGGGCGGACAGGCGACCTATTTGGACATACAGCTAGCGGAGTCAAACCGGACGTTATGGGGTTGGCAAAAGGGCTGGGCGGCGGCTTCCCAATAGGAGCTGTAATGGCGACGAATCGCTCTGCTGCTGGAATGGGGCCAGGGACACATGGGTGTACGTTTGGTGGAAACCCAATCGCAGCAGCATGTGCAAATGCCGTGTTAGATATATTGTTGGCTGATGGGTTTTTGGACCAAATTTCGGTTTCGGGACATCAACTTAGGATTGCAGTGGACGAGGTGGCGGCAGATTTTCCATCAATTCTTGTAAGTGTACGAAGTAAGGGCCTGATGATCGGAATGAAATGTGGCCCATCCAACATTGAGTTGGTGGACGAGTTACGCCGGCAAAAGGTTCTTACCGTACCTGCGGGAGATAATGTTGTGCGTTTTTTACCGCCGCTAAACATTGAAAAGAAGCAAATTAATGAAGCTCAAGATGCTCTAGCTAAAGCTTGTAAAGAACTCGCCTGATGAATGGGGGCTCATATTTTTTGGATTTAGATTTACTGGACTCAGCGAGTTTGAGAGCCATCTTGGATTCAGCAACTGCCCTGAAATTGGGTACAGCGGAGTTGGATGAGAAGGCTTTGAAGGGCAAAGTACTAGCGCTAATTTTTGAGAGGCCGTCGACCCGGACACGGGTTTCCTTCCAGGTTGCGATGAGTCAAATGGGCGGCCAGACAGTGGTTTTATCTCCTGAAGATACACAATTGGGTCGCGGCGAGTCTATGGCCGATACTGCACGTGTGTTATCAGAGTACGTGGACGGCATAATGATTCGGGCTGAGCGCCATGAGACATTACATGAGCTAGCTAGGTTCTCGCGGGTTCCGATAATAAATGGTTTAACAGATAAAAGTCACCCTTGTCAGCTTATGGCTGACATAATGACGTTTGAGGAGCATAGGGGCCCTATCGCGGGTCGAGTGGTAGCTTGGTCAGGGGATGGTAACAATGTGGCTACGTCGTGGGTCCATGCAGCGGTTCGATTTGGTTTTGAGTTACGACTGGCCTGCCCAGAAACGTTGGGCCCGGACCCTGATGTTGTCAGGTGGGCGGAGAGCGAGGGTGGCAGGGTTACTGTGAGCCAAGATCCGGTGGAGGCTGTTTCGGATGCTGACTGTGTGGTTACCGATACGTGGTTCTCCATGGGTTTGGACGATGATGCCGAACGTCAAACGGTATTAGCGCCGTTCCAGGTTAATGAGGATTTGATGGCACGGGCGAAGTCGGGAGCTATATTTATGCATTGTCTTCCAGCGCATCGTGGTCAGGAAGTTACGGCAAGGGTTATTGATGGTCCTCATTCTATTGTTTGGGAGGGAGCGGGCAATCGATTGCATGCACAAAAAGGAATTTTACGTTGGTGTCTGAGTGATGGGGATTAGCTTTGTAAACGCACTTTTTTGCAAAGAATTGAGTTAGGCATGAAGGTACAATTTTCGGTGACTGTTGGCCAACTGCGGAAGCTGTTCTGCTGTGTTGGAAACTTAGCAATAATGAGTGTGGGGACTTTTTTTCTATTTGCCTGCAGTAGCCCCCCTCTCCAAAAAACCAGCCTGTCTCTGCACTTCAAGGATATTCCGCCCTATTTGGTAGATGTGGCCGCGATTGAGGTTATTAACCGATACCGATCACCATTCAATGATCCGTACGTTGAGCACCTTTCTCCAGTCACTCCGGCCGATGCCATTAGAAGTTGGGCTTCGGCGCGATTTCGCGCAGTGGGTCAGGAAGGCACGCTCCTTGTGACAATAGCTGATGGAAGTATTGAGGGTAAATCATTAGACACTAATAAAGATTTTAAAGCCCTGTTTATCTTAGAACAGGGTGCTAACTTTGTGGGGACACTTTCAGTTACTTTAGAGGTGTTGGATGCACAGAATGCTTCTTTGGGAAGTATTGTAGCTTATTCATCGGCTAGTAGAACCTTAGCTGAGGATGCCAGTTTGACAGATAGGGACTACGCGATGTTTTACGTCACCCAAGCGCTTTTAGATGCGTTTGATTCTGAGGCTTCACGACAGATAGATAAACACTTTCATCTATTCCTTAGGTAGTCCCTTCCCATTCTCAGCACTTAAAACTTTGTGAATTAGTTCCACCATTTCTTCTTGGCCGTAAAGGGAAATGAATGAGCCCATTCGTGGCCCTTGGCTCTGGCCCAGGAGGGTCTCGTATAGGGCTCTAAACCAGTCTCGGAGCTCCGTAAAGTTATGCTTCTTCCCAATATCATAAATGACAGTTTGAATCGTTTCACTTGGGGATGATGGAGGTAGCCGTGATAGGCTGTCCGCTAGATCCTTTAGAGCTTTCTGCTCAATTCCAGTCGGTCTCCGATAATTTTGTTTAGGCGCAACGAAGTCATTATAATACTCAAGTGCATGACCAACTAGTTTGTCTAAAATGGGGTCGGTTCCAGGATTTGATTGCGGTGAGTATCGGCTTATAAATCCCCAGAGGACTTCTTTATCTTCCGCGTGGCAAACACCGGCTAGGTTCAGCAGTAAGTTGAAGGTTAATGGTGATCCGTTGCTAGGAGGGTTTCCGCTATGGATATGCCACACGGGGTTGTCGACTCGCTTTTCACTTTCTTCGGATTGGAAACGATTTAAGTGATGCAGATAGTCGTCAACGTTCTTGGGTATTACGTCAAAATAGAGGCGTTTTGCTTTTTTGGGTGATTGAAACATAAAATAAGCTAAGCTGGATGTGGGGCCATACTTGAGCCATTCGTCAATTGTTAGGCCATTTCCCCGAGACTTTGATATTTTCTGGGCGTTCTCATCCAAAAACAATTCGTAGGTCAAGTTTTCAGGAGGGTTTGCGCTGAGTAAAGCGCAGATTTGGCTGGATAACTGTAGTGAGGGGATTAGGTCTTTCCCTGACATTTCATAATCCACAGCAAACGTCTTCCATCGCATGGCCCAGTCTGCTTTCCATTGGAGTTTACAGTTTCCCTCCGTCACTGAAACTTCAATTTCCTCACTTGTTTGATCTCGATAGGTTATTGTTCCGTGAACTGGGTCTGTTCGAATGACGGGCACTTGGAGCACTCTTCCAGTGTGTGCGCATATGGGAAGGAATGGGCTATAAGTTTCTTGCCGTTCTTCCCCCAGAGTGGGGAGCACTAATGCTCGTATTTCGTCGTGGAGTGCCAAAATTTCTAGCAGAGTAGAATCGAATATGCCTGTTTTATAGCACTCGGTTGCGCTGTAAAATTCATATTCAAATTCGAACTGGTCCAAAAAAGCTCTAAGTTGAGCATTGTTATGATGTGCAAAGCTCTCGTATTTATCAAATGGGTCAGGTACGGAGGTTAAAGGCATGCCCAAATGCGCCGCCAGCATCTCCTGTCCAGGCACGTTTGTAGGGACGCTACGTAGCGCATCCATATCATCTGAGAAAGCCACTAATTTTGTAGGTAGGTCTGACATTTGGCGGAATGCATGACGTACCATGGTCGTACGGGCTACTTCCCCGAACGTTCCGATATGCGGCAATCCAGATGGCCCGTAACCAGTTTCAAAGAGCACGAAGCCCTTCTCTGGAGGAGCACTTTCATATCGTTCGATAATCTTTCGGGCCTCAATGAAGGGCCAGGCCTTGCTGTTTTCCGCAAGGGTGCGCATGTTAGACATATGGTAACCAACTTCCAACTGTATGGGCTGTGGACCCTAGGCTTCGTCCTCTTCGGCGTCAATGGGGTGCTTTTGTGTGGGCGGATCAATCGTCAAATGTTTCCAACACCAATTCCAAGGATGAAAGAAAGTGGATGATAGTTCAGCCCGACTGGGCTTTTTCTTGGGGATTTTGATCCTAATAGGTGTCTGGGAATTTGCAGCCCCGCGCCGGGGCAGACTCCGTTCGATCTTGTTCCGTTGGGCAAATAACTTTGGTCTTGTCCTTTTCAATACGGCACTCCTGCGCTTGATTTTCCCGACTGCCCTGGTCGGCATTGCCGTATTTTTTCAGGAGACTGGGTGGGGCTTGTTTAATATCCTTTCTCTTCCTTTTTGGTTGGAGATGCTGTTTACGCTAGTGCTTTTAGACCTAGCGATTTATTGGCAACACAAAATGCTACATTCTGTGCCCCTGCTCTGGCGAATACACCGTATGCACCACACGGATGTTGAATTTGATATCAGTACCGGTGTTCGGTTCCATCCTATAGAAATCATATTATCCATGGGTATCAAAATATTCGTGATTGCTATTCTGGGTGCGGCACCTCTTGCTACGGTCGTGTTTGAGATTGTGCTTAGTGGGAGTGCTATTTTTACCCATGGAAATATTTTAATGCCCCGCCGCTCTGAAATCATTTTGCGGTATTTCGTGGTGACACCTGATATGCATAGGATCCACCACTCAATAGAGGAGGGTGAGACAAATAGTAATTTTGGTTTTTTCTTGAGTTGGTGGGATCGGATATTTACCACCTACCGGGAGGAACCTAGGCTGACCCATAGGGAAATGTGCCTCGGGTTGGCTGAGTATCGTTCAAAAAAATGGCAGACTTTTGGGGGTCTCTTACGAGTGCCTTTTGCTAAGAAGGACGGGTCCTAATTATAGGCCAAAGTGTTGTCTGGGCGTCACAGTTCCTACGAAAGGCCGCCTATAGAATTTTCCCAGTTGGCCCCATCAAAATTCTGAATGGTAATGTCATCTCCATTAATGTTGGAGAGGCAGCGCAAATTTATGGAAAAGCCGTCGGGGTGGGAACGGGGAATATAAAAAGATTTTACCCCGCACTTCGGGCAAAAGATATGTTGAGCATTGTAAGTATTAAATTGGTAGGTATTTAGACTGTCTATATCCGTTTCCAGTCTGAATTTTTCCTTTTTAACAATGACGTGTAAAAATCCTGACATGCTGCAAATTGAGCAGTTGCATTCAAGTGCTGTCAGATGTTGAGGTCCGTCGAACTCAAACTTTACCTGGCCACAATGGCAGCCCCCTCGATAGGTTCTCATTGATGCGACTCCAGCGAATGATTAGATCATGTGACATTATAGCTTTTTTTGGATCGAATCTATTTTATGGCGGTTCATTAACGGGAGTTGTGCCGCACTGAATAAAAGTGTCAACGGAAGTACGCCAAATAGCTTAAATTGTATCCAAATTTCAGTACTTTGAGTTCGCCAAACTATTTCGTTTAGCAAGGCAAGAAGTAGAAAAAAGAAACTCCAGCGCAGTGTGAGGGAGCGCCACCCTATATCAGACAACGCAAAAACACTGCCGAACAAATATTTGAGTAAGGGCCGGCGGAAAAATAATCCAGTCCATAGGATCATAGCAAAAAGTATGTTTACCAAAGTTGGTTTAAGTTTAATGAAAGTTTCGTCTTGCAGGTAGAGAGTAAGGCCCCCAAAAATTAGCAGAAAAACTCCTGAAACAATCGGCATGATCGGAATTTCCCGCCCAATAATCCACATGCTGGGAATAGCAATCGCTGCTGCAGCCATGAAAGCAGCTGTGCCTGGGAATATCCCATATTTTCCATTGACTAAAAAAAATACTAGCAAGGGACCGAGTTCGAAAAGTAGCTTGAGAAATTGATTCATATTATTCAGAAACCTCGTTGTTGAGGCCGAGAAGCTCTTCTGCAAACTTCTCGGCTACAAAAGCTTGTAGGTCGTAGATATCCTCTCCGACTCCAATTGCATGTATGGGTAGGCCGAATCGATCGGCGAGAGCTATTATCACTCCCCCCTTTGCTGATCCATCTAACTTGGTGACAATTAAACCAGAGATAGGCACTGCTTCATTGAATGAGGCTACTTGACTGAGGGCATTCTGGCCTGTGGTAGCGTCTAATACTTGGATGGTACCATGGGGATATGAGGGATTGAGTTTATTTAGTACTCGGGTCATCTTAATTAGCTCTTGCATTAAGTTATGTTTGGTGTGAAGCCGTCCCGCAGTGTCAATTAGGAGCCCGTCAAAACCCTTATTTTGGGCGCTTTGTGTTGCACTATATACCAGGCTTGAGGGGTCAGAGTCCTGGGGTCCGGTAAAGACCGGGCATCCAGCACGCTCTCCCCAACGTTGAAGTTGTTCGGTGGCGGCTGCACGAAAGGTGTCCGCGGCTACGATACCAATTTTATTACCATCTTGGTTTAGTTGCGCTGCAAGTTTGCCAATTGTGGTGGTTTTTCCTGTCCCGTTGACACCAACAAAAAGCAGCACGGTTGGCTTGTAGGTAGATGCAAGCTCTATGGGTTGAGCTAGGGGTTGCAAAATCCCCCGTATATTTTGGGCTAGTTGCCCTTTTATGGATAGGGGGCTCGTGGTGTTAGAGGCACCTGCACTTCCTAGGGAATGAGTGAGGGCGGCGGCCACTTGAGGGCCTAGGTCAGCTGTAATAAGAAGGTCTTCAAGTTCTTCTAGAGTTTTTGGGTCAATCTGCCGGCTTTGGAAAATGCCGGCGATGCCTTCACTTAAGGTTTTCGACGACCTTCCAAGGCCAACTCGTAGCCGAGTAAGCCAATTTCGTTGGTTCATACTATCCTGCCCAGGATAGCCTTGTCCCTTACACGTGTTAGAGCCACAGTTTTAATACTATTGGGTTTGTCTGGTGTTAGTAACTCGACTGGGATATTGTTTTCTGTCCGTCCAAAGTTAGATGTTTCGAGTAGAACGGCTGCCTTATTCCCTAATGATTGGCTGAAGAAAGAAGCTTGGATGTGTTGCCCCAGAGATCGAAGGTTTTTTGCCCGTTCGGAACGAAGTTCCATTGGAACCATAGGCATTCGAGCTGCGGGAGTACCTTTTCGAATTGAGTACGGGAATACATGGAGAAACTCAAAGTTACATTCCTCAATAAGGTCCTGGGTCGACTCAAACATAGATTGTGTCTCGGTGGGGAAGCCCGCAATTAAGTCAGCCCCAAAGGTTATGTTGGGTCTAAGGAGCCGGGCTCTTCGAACACAGGATAGGATATCGCTGCGGCTATGACGTCGTCGCATCCTTTTGAGGATAAGGTCGTGGCCTGCCTGGACGCTTAAATGTAGGTGAGGCATGAGCCGTTCATTTTTAGCTAACACCTGCCAAAGAGTGTCGTCGATTTCCGCTGGATCTAAAGACGAGAGACGCAGGCGTTTGAGGCCTGGAACCTTTTGCAGGATGGTCTTCACTAGGAAACCAAATGTGGTTTGGGGTTCCAGGTCAAAACCATAGGAGGTGATATTCACCCCAGTCAGGACCACCTCATTGCAGCCCTCAAGAACTAAAGATTTAATTTCTTCAAGAATTCTTTTTATAGGCACACTGCGGTTATTGCCCCGGCCGTAAGGTATTATACAAAAAGTGCATCGATGATCGCAGCCTGTTTGGACCTGCACAAAGGCTTTGGTTCTGTTGTCCTTGCTTGGCTGAATGGTGAGATCAGAACCATCTGTATGCATGATGTTAGCTACGTTTACTCCAGCCGTGGTTGCTTCAAAAAGCTGGGGCCTTAATTTTTCTCGATTGCCTACAACTACATCGACTTCCGGCATTCTCGCATAAGTGTCGGGGGTAATCTGCACTGAACAGCCAGTGACAATAATTTTTGCCCTAGGTTGTTCCCGGCGGGCCTTGCGAATGGCTTGCCGTGCTTGTCTTTCGGCTTCTGCAGTGACGGCGCAGGTGTTGACTACAATAGTTTCCTGGTCGTTGTAGGCTTGGGCATTGTTGCGAATAACAGAAGACTCGTAGGAGTTCAGTCGGCAGCCAAAGGTAATAACGCGAGCTTTAGAAGGGGAAGTGGACATCACATACTTTGCCATTCTAAGGAGCCGCTAAAGCTCATTGTAGCTGGTCCCGTCATCATTACTCTCCCATCCTTTTGCCAGCAAACTTGCAGGGTGCCTCCGTCTAGGCGCATCTTAGCTTCCCGACCTATGGCACCTCGCAGGTTAGCTGCAACCAGAGTCGCACAGGCGGCTGTTCCACACGCCAAAGTAATACCGACTCCTCTTTCCCAGACACGGAGTCGAATATTTTCAGCATCAATAATTTCGGCGATGCTTATATTAGCTTTTTCCGGAAAGGTGCTGTCTGTTTCCAGTATTGGTCCAAATTGTTTTAGGTCAACGGAGGAGCAATCGGACACCAGGAATACCGCATGGGGATTGCCCATATTCACAGCTACGGGATTCTTTAGAGGGCCCACCTCAATGTCTAAGTTAAGAACATCCTGTTTCTTGGCGAGGGGTATGTCTTCCCAATCTAGTCGCGGCGTACCCATATCCACAGTAATTTGATTATTGTCGGCAGAGGTGCAACGCAGCAATCCAGCCTGTGTTTCAATCGAAGCTTTCCGATGGCCCTCTTTTTCAATTAGCAAGAGCCCTATGCAGCGTGCCGCGTTCCCGCAGGCCTCCACTTCCCCACCGTCGGCATTAAAGATCCTCATGAAGAGATCAGCCCTTTGGGATTGCTCGAGCAGAATTACTTGATCACAGCCAATCCCTCTATTCCGATCGGCCAAGAAACGCACTTGATCATTGGTAAGTGAGACTAGTGTCTTTCGTGCGTCTAGTATCACGAAGTCGTTACCTAACGCGTGCATTTTTATGAAGGACTGTGATGTCATTCGGGCGTTATAAGGGTCTTGAGCCTATTTCGTCCACCCCTGAAAAGAATTGTGTCAGGACCTTGCTTGACTTAACATGCTACATGTCGTTCTCTACGGCCCGTTGGGGAGGGCAGGACTTCCCCATTTGCCCTATTTATAGATGGTTTTAGGTTATGTTTGATACCCTGTCTGATCGGCTCGGTGACGTTTTTGGGCGTCTTAAGAAACGTGGTGCCTTAACGGAGGAGCAAGTTAATGCGGCCTTGAGAGAGGTGCGCGTGGCTCTTCTTGAGGCAGACGTGGCCCTTCCAGTTGCTAAGGATTTTATCGGTAGTGTTCAATCTAAAGCTATCGGGTCAGAGGTTTTGAAAAGTGTCACTCCTGCGCAGATGGTGGTCAAGATAGTTCATGACCAGATGGTTGAACTGTTGGGCAAGGATTTAGTTCCTATCAGGTTGGCTAGTAACCCACCGTCGGTAATTATGATGGTGGGACTTCAAGGGGCTGGAAAAACCACAACTGCTGCTAAGCTTGCCTCCAGGTTACAGAAACGGGACAAGAAAAAAATTTTGTTAGCATCACTTGACGTGTATCGTCCCGCTGCACAAGAGCAACTCGCTGTATTG
>PBWV01000041.1 GCA_002728255.1 Rhodospirillaceae bacterium
TCCCATTCAACAGAGTTGATTGCCTTTGCTGATTCTGATGGAATTATGCCAACGTCTGCCTGCCCGTTAGCCAAGCAACGTTCGAATGCGAGCATCCGGCTGATGCGTTCTTTGTCACTCCAGAGATTATCACCAAATTCGGTGCGAAATTGTGGTTCAATGATCATGAGATTGTAAAACTGGTTTTTATTTACTGGGAATGGGTTGCTGAAGGACGGGCTAAAACAAATTCTTTTTCATAGTTTTCTTCACCAGCGTAGAAACACTGTCTCATTGGCACCCTGCAAGTTTATGTTGAAAGTGTAGATGGCACAGCCTGCCTGTTTTTCTTGAAATTCCGCAATAAGGGTTTGCTTTCTATTGTCGTCGCTTATAAGAGAAATTAATGGGTCTTTATAAGTGTGTGCCTCATCAGAAAAATAAATTCGCGTTGTTAANTGATCTATCAANCCACGNGCAAACACATGTAAATTTATATGGGGCGCCTGAGGGAGGCCCCCGATNGGTTTTAAGGAACCAGGTTTNACGGTGTTAAACAGGAAACNTCCNTCCTCTCNTGTTCCAACTCGGGCGAAACCCATAAATGATTGATGTTTTTCACTTTGCGGTGCGAGAAAAGTACCTTCCGGNTCTGCCTGCCAGATTTCAAGCATTGCATCTGGGACAGGGTTTTGTTCTCCATCGTATACCTTGCCAGATATTTTAATTTTTTTGCCTGAGGGGCTTTTAAGAGAGTTGTCTGCGACTAGTGTGTATCCGTACTTTGACGATGTTAGGCAATAGGCAAAAAATGGGCCTATGGTCTGGGACGGGGTGGGCTTGGGCACGCTAATCCTCCCTGTAGGTCTGGTTTGGTCCACAGAGTACTATGTCAAACTTGTAGCCCAGTGCCCATCCTGTTTTTGTGATGCTCGAATCCCAGGTAGCTACAAGCTGGTCTCTTGCCTTTGGATTTTTGACTGATTGTAAAATTGGATCAAATTTCAAAAGAGGGTCCCCAGGAAAGTACATCTGGGTTATTAGGCGGGAGAGGAATGTATGCCCAAATAGTGAGAAATGAATATGGGCGGGCCGCCAAGCATTCGTGTGATTTCCCCAAGGATAAGCCCCTGGTTTAATGGTAGTAAATTGGTAGATACCCGCAGCGTTGGTGAGAGTTCTACCGCCTCCTGAAAAATTAGGATCGAGGGGGGCCTCGTGTGTGTCTGCCTTGTGGATATAACGGCCAGCAGCGTTGGTCTGCCAAATTTCTACCAACGCATCTGAGACAGGGCGATTTACAGCATCCGTAATTTTTCCGGTTATTATGATGCGTTCGCCTTGGGGTTCTCCCTGGTGTTGGGTGGTCAGATCGGCATCATTTGGGCCAATAGTTGAGTGGCCAAAAACTGGAGCGGTTACCTCCCCTATACCTAATGGTGCCAAAATAGGATCTTTTGAAGGCACTCGTTGCTGGGTAGAGCGGTAGCNAATAGNTGCCNCAGGNGTAANTGNNTTCGAGGNTTNTNCTGTATTANCNNGNTGAGATACNTTCGCCTTCATGATCCGCCATTTTCCTTGTTATCAGATATATGTTTTGCGGCGATATAACCAAAAGTCATGCCAGGTCCAAGAGTAATGCCAGGCCCAGGGTAAACCCCTCCCATGATAGAGTCCATGTCGTTACCGCAGGCGTAAAGGCCTTGAACTGGTTGGTGGGTGCTGTCCAGTACTCTTGCGTATTCGTCCGTCACCAGCCCAACGCTCGCCCCGATGTCACCGCAATAGATCTTTAGAGCAAAGAAGGGTGCTGTCTTTATCGGTCCGATGCATGGATTTGGGCTATGTTCAGGGTCNCCTAAATTTCTTTCGTAGGGGTTTTCGCCCTTGTTAAAATCTTTATCTTTGCCAGTTTCTGCATAGTGGTTATGTCTTTCCACCTGGGTCGACAAAGTTATTGGATCTAGATCTAATTTTTGAGCGAGTTCTCTAATTTCACTAGCCTGTTCGAGATAGCCATCTGCTAGGGCCTGTCGCAGGTTGGTTGCCTTCGGATACACCATGCCTAAACCGTATTTTTTAATGAAGACCGAATCGCAAATAAAATAGCATGGTATGCTGCCAGAGTTGTACATTGCTTTCCCAAAGAGGTGATAGTCAATTGCTTCACTCACAAACCTTTGTCCATTTTTATTAANTGCAATGAGGCCCGGCTTGCCCCTGTCCATTACAAAATGGGGAAATATAGCAGTTGAACCATCCTTTCGAGGTTTGACCGAGACAGGAGTCCAGAAAGAGTTTTCTGCGTGACCAGTACCAAGCTGACCACCAATATTTTGCGCCATTTGCACTCCATCACCTGTTATGGCCTCTGGTATCGGAGAATACTTGGCAGTGGGTTTGGGAAGCAGTAGTGGTCTGAGTTCAGGATGTCGAGAAAAGCCACCAGTCGCCAGGATGACGCCGTACCTGGACCGCAGTGTTTTAGAGCCACTTTTTGTCTCTATACGGACGCCAACCACAGTTTCGTTTTCAACTATAAGCGAAGTTACGTTGGTGTCAGTTAGCACAGGGACATTGCATTTTCTGAGGGAAACAAATAATCGGCCAACCAGGGCGTTGCCCATTACTAGTCGTGTCCCTCGATGGTGCATTAAACGATCTTTCAGATAACCGCCCACTAGCTTTAAGCTTTGTATGGTGGATTTAAGGGATCGTGAGGCTCCCAGTAGATGGCCAATATCTTCCCGGTTCACCATCATGCCGCCCAGTATGGTAAATTCCGGTAAGGGGTCTTTGATCAAAGAAAAATCTGCGCCCAAAAAACTCGCGTTAAACGGCAGAGGTTCAAGCGCTCTCCCCCGCAGGGTAGCGCCCGGTTCCGTGGAGAGGTAGTCGGGATGTTTTGGATAGGGTCGAAACTTCACGTGAGTTTGGGATAGAAGTTGGACCATATGCGGGCCGTTGTTCAAGAAGGCTGTATGCATGGCTGGGCGGATTCTGTTGCCAACAGTGTTTTTGAGATAGGTCTCCGCATTTTCTCGGCTATCGCCTGTTTGGGGCGAATGAATGGTGTTGGGAATCCAGACGGAGCCAGCAGACAGTGAGGTGGTTCCGCCAACTACGTCTGCCTTCTCTAAGATAGTGACAGACAGGCCCAGGAGGGAGCCAGTAAGAGCTGCTGTCATTCCAGCTGCACCGGATCCAACAACAATAAAATCAGTTGTATCTGTCTCCACACTTGTTCTCTTATATTAATTAAGCCTAGTGGGTCACGATGAGTTTGGTTTTTGTAAATTTATTATACCAGGAGAAAACGAATTTCGTTTTATAAAATGTAATCATGAGTTGCCAAAATTTAGTGCATAATTCTGAAGGGGGGAAGTTATGCGAGATTTTATGAAAGACCATTCTTCTTTAGGCTTAAATACGGCCACTTTGGGCCACAACGTTGACGGGGCCGGGGCCGGATGGTCACCTGAACAGGTTATCGACGGGTGCGCTCTTAGGGGATTCGGCGCCATATCTTGGTGGCGGAGGGAGGTGGTAGGAAGGGAATATGATATTGGGAGGCGGACCCGTGAGGCTGGAATGACTGTTTCTGGGCTTTGTCGGTCGCCATTTCTGGTTGGCCCTCTCGCAGAGGAGAGTAGAGTCACGATTTTGGACGATCTCAAACGAGCCATTGTTTCTGCTGCAGAATTAGGAGCGGAGTGTTTGACTGTTTGCGTTGGAGGAGTTGATCCGGATCATAAGAACATCCACGCTAGCCTAGACCAAGCTTCTTCTATTATTACTGACGTAGCAGATTTGGCAGGTGATTCAAATGTAACTCTCGCTATTGAGCCGCTTAACCCAGTATATGGGGCAGATAGGTCTTGCCTGGTGACCGTGCGAGATGCGATAGAATTCTGCAATAAAATCGGCCATCCTTCGCTCAAAATAGCTGTTGATGTCTACCATGTTTGGTGGGATTTGACNTTAGCAAGCGAACTCCNGAAGATTAATTCGAGTCGCGTAGCAGGTTTTCATCTTTGTGATTGGCTTTCCAACACCAGGGATGTTTTATTAGACAGAGGTATGATGGGGGATGGGGTTGCGGATCTTAAGCAGATAAGAAAGGCCCTGGAAGAGACTGGGTACAGGGGTTTTTGCGAGGTTGAAATTTTTTCGGAGGCGAATTGGTGGAGGCGAGATCCCAACGATGTATTGGATATCTGTGTTGAGCGTTTTAAGACAGTTTGTTGACGGCAGAGCGATGCCTTTATTGTAAGAGTGGGGAAACAATGGTTACTGAAGAGGGAGCTNNTCCAAAGGGAGATCCGAGTTTAGANTTTGCNCCAGCCGAAGTGAAAATAGAGCANTGTNCTGATGGGGGCATGATTTTGCGTTCGCCACAGCCGTTATTGAACTATGAGAGGCAGATAGGCAATGTTGTCCGAAAGGCAGATGCTGAAGTGCCTCAGCAAGTCTTTTTGGCGGAGAGAAAGGCCACAGGNGAGTGGAGGAAAGTAACCTTCGCTGAAGCCCGAAAAATNATTGATTCAATTTCTCAGTCGTTGCTTGATCGAAAAATGGGCCAAGATGATCCAGTTATGATCTTGTCCCAAAACAGTATTAATCACGCTTTGCTGGCCCTTGGAGCTATGCAGATTGGTGTACCCGTAGTTCCAGTCTCTGTGGCGTACAGCACTGTGAGTACGGATTATGCCAAATTAAAGCATGTAGTTGATCTTACCCGACCTAGACTGGTATTTGCGGAAAATTTTGAACAGTTTGCCAGTGCCCTGGCGACACTTGATAGCAGTTTGGAGGTAGCAAGTGTTGGGAGCTCAACGTCGTTTACCTCCTTCGGTGATCTAACTTCTGTGGTCCCTGGTCCTCAAGTAGAAGAAGCTTTTTCCAGGGTGGNTGCGGATTTTGTTGCTAAATATCTTTTTACTTCTGGCTCTACAGGTATGCCTAAAGGCGTAATCAACACTCAGAAAATGATTTGTGCAAATCAACAAATGATCGCTCAAACTCGAGTGTCCCTAGACCCCCACTTTCCAGTTGTTGTGGANTGGCTTCCCTGGAATCATACAATGGGGGGGAATGGAATTTTTAATTACGTGCTGTGGAATCAGGGGACTTTGTATATTGATGCGGGTCGTCCTCTTCCAGGAATGTTTGATGAAACCATTAAAAATTTGAGCGAGGTTTCGCCAACCGTATACTACAATGTTCCGGCAGGACTAAACCTTCTCGTTCAGGCACTTGAGAAGGACGAAGAGTTTTGCAGGANCTTTTTCAGGAATCTAACATTTATCGGGTATGGNGGTGCGTCACTTCCTCAGGATTTATGGGATAGAATTGAAGAGTTAGGGAAGAGGTTTGCGCCCAATGAGGTTGTGATAGTTTCTGGCTGGGGAGCAACCGAAACAGCACCCACTATTACTCAGGTCCATTGGAGAGATCCGATCCCGGGGGTAATCGGCTTACCCCTCCCTGGAGCGGAAGTAAAATTTTTACCAAATGGGAGCAAATTAGAGATGAGGGTACGAGGTCCCATGGTAACGCCTGGGTATCTTGGGCGGCCTGATCTAACACGTGCGGCATTTGATGAGGATGGTTTCTACAAAATTGGTGATGCAGGCCGCTTGGCTGATCCCGATGACCCAACGAAGGGGATCTTTTTTGATGGAAGGGTGTCTGAGAATTTTAAGCTTTCTACTGGTACGTGGGTAACTGTCGGTCCCGTGCGCATTAACCTTTTAGCGGCTTTATCTCCCTATCTGAGTGATGCCTTGATCGCGGGAGAAAATAGAGACTTCTTAGGAGTTTTGGCGTGGCCAAATGTGGATGCTTGCAAGGTTCATTTGGATGGTGGAGGAGAGGGCGTTGCCGTTGAGGATATCGTTTCTAACGAAAGTTTGAGAGAAAAAATTAGAGAATGCCTTACCCAATATAACAACCTAAACTCTGGAAGCAGTGTCCGGGTCCAAAGAGTCCTATTGCTTACTGAACCTCCCTCGTTTGATGGGAATGAGATCACGGATAAAGGCTATATCAATCAAAGTGCGGGTTTGCAGAGAAGGGCTAGTTTGGTACAAGCGTTGTTTGCGGAGCCTCCAGGAGGTGAGGTTATAGTGGCTTAACGAGCAGAGGGGATATTATTTGTCAACTCGCCAGGTATGGCCGCGGCGGATCACATCGTTTAGGTCAGCTCCACCGTTTTTGGCACCAGCAAGTTGGGCGTATACTTTAGCTTCATAAGTTTCACCGGGCTCGCTGTATAGAACGCCGATGGCCATTGGAAAATCAGGTGGCTGCATTGCGGCGAGTAGAGCCGCAAGAGTTGGATTATGTTCGTCGTGGGTTAAAACGTCCTTCTCTGTAATTCCTTCTTCTGCAATATTTACTACTTCAAGCCGGACTTTTACAGGATCAAACCTTAATCCTTTGTTATTGTCGGCGCCAAAAATCAAAGGCTTGCCGTGAACCGCCTTTACTTGTGTGTCGGCAGAATTTTCTCTTTCCGTAAAACTGGAAAAAACTTTGTCGTTATAGACAATGCAGTTTTGAAAAATTTCGACGAACGCGGTTCCTGGAAAAGAGCGGGCGCGTTTAAGAGTGCCCGATAGATCTTTTATTGCAGTGTCGACACCGCGCGCAACAAATTTAGCACCAGCTCCCAGTGCCAAAGTACATGGTACAAATGGGCTATCGATAGAGCCACCAGGGGAAGANGGTGAGCGGGTGCCNGGCCTTGAGGTTGGCGAATACTGTCCTTTGGTTAGNCCGTAAGTTTCATTATTGAAGAGGAGGATTTGAAAATCCACATTGCGCCTGAGGGCATGCATCAAATGATTGCCACCGATACTTAGGCCGTCTCCATCTCCCGTAATTACCCACACGTCTAGTTCAGGGTTCGTGAGTTTAATCCCTGTGGCAAAGGCTGGCGCTCTCCCATGAATGGTATGGAAGCCGTAGGTGGACATATAGTANGGCAGGCGAGAGGAGCATCCGATCCCNGAAACGAAGACAGTTTTTTCCTTCTGGGCACCNTCCTCAGCAAGTGTTCTTTGAACTGCTTTTAAAATTGCGTANTCGCCACANCCTGGGCACCAACGAACCTCTTGATCGGATGCAAAGTCTGTTGGTTTTAAATTTTCTATCTTCTGGGAAANAGTCATTATAATTTCTCGGTTTGAGATCGAATGGCGGCTAGGATTTCTTTCACTTTGAACGGCTGGCCTGTAATTTTATTTAGGCCTTCAGCAGGAACTAGAAACTTGCTTCGAATAATGTTTAACAGTTGTCCTGAGTTCATCTCTGGTATCAAGACGTTCTCATACTGACTGAGTAGTTCACCCATATTCTTGGGCATGGGATTTATATAGCGAAGGTGGATATGGGCAACGTTGAGGCCTTCGGTATTTGCTGTTTTAACCGCTTCCTCTATTGCCCCATAGGTGGAACCCCAACCTATTACAGCTAACTTTCCACTGTTCGGTCCTGAGGCAACATCTTGAAGNGGAATACCTTGCGATATGCCCTCGATTTTTTCAGCCCGGACCTTCGTCATGTGTCCATGATTTTCAGGGTCATAGGAAATATTCCCGGTATCGAAGTCTTTCTCCAGGCCTCCGATGCGATGTTCGAGACCTGGAGTTCCAGGGACCGCCCAAGCTCGAGCCAGTGTGTCCTTATCCCTTAGGAAGGGGTGAAATCCCTTTGTTTCTTTGTGAAATGAGACGGGGAAGGGGTTAAGTGTATCGATGTTTGGAAGCAACCAGGGTTCGGAAGCGTTAGCAAGGTATCCATCCGTCAGGAGCATTACTGGTGTCATGTATTTCGTCGCGATCCGCACAGATTCGATGGCCATCTCAAAACAATGGGCCGGTGAATGGGTCGCTAGGACTACCAGGGGGGTATCCCCGTTACGCCCGTAAACAGCTTGCCAAAGATCAGACTGCTCTGTTTTGGTGGGTAGTCCAGTTGAGGGGCCCGCCCGCTGGGAGTTTACCACTATTAGTGGTAACTCCGTGGCAACTGCCAGACCTATGGCTTCAGTTTTAAGTGCGACACCTGGTCCCGCGCTGGAAGTTACCCCGATTGCCCCTGCATAGGACGCCCCAATNGCGGAGCAGGCTGCGGCAATCTCATCTTCGGCNTGGAATGTAACGACGCCTTGTTCTTTAAGGCCTGCCAAAATATGCAAGAGGTTAGAAGCCGGAGTTATTGGGTATGAGGCAAAAACGAGTTTGAGTTTAGCTAGTTGGGCGCCCACGGCTAGACCCCAAGCCAGGGCTTCTCCTCCGGTTACTGCTCTATATTCACCTGGTTCAATATTTGCTTTTGGAACAGAATAGCCATGCCGATGGTCAGGTAACTCCGCAGTCTCACCGTAGGCGTGGCCGGCATTCAGAGCTGCCACATTTGCATCGGCCAATTCGGGCCGTGATTTAAACTTTTCGTTCAGCCATTTGGCAGTTGGGGTTCGATCGCGGTTATACATCCACATCATTAGCCCAAGAGCCCACATATTTTTGCAGCGTAGTGATTCCTTCTGGGTCAGTCCAAAAGGCTTAACAGCGGCTTGGGTCAACTTTGACATGTCTACTGCGAGGACTCGATATCCCTTTAGAGAGTGGTCTTCCAGTGGATTAGTCTCGTAGCCAGCTTTCCGCAGNTTTTTATCGCTAAAAGAGTCACGGTCGATGACTATCAGTCCTCCTGGATTAAGATCGCCTACGTTAACCTTGAGAGCTGCAGGGTTCATGGCAACTAAAACCTCGGGCTCATCTCCAGCGGTCAGAATTGGTTGCGCTGAGAAGTGAACCTGGAATGCAGAAACGCCAAAAGTCGTACCAGCGGGTGCACGGATTTCGGCAGGGNAGTCAGGGAAGGTGGCTAGATCATTTCCAAGCAAAGCACTGGAAAGCGTAAATTGGCTGCCAGTGAGTTGCATCCCATCACCAGAATCTCCAGCGAATCGGATTACCACCGACTCTCGGCTTTGGCGCATCCCCTCGGAGAAATCTTGGGAGCCAGAAACGCTATTGGCCATGAAATATCCTGCGGGCTAGTTGGTCAATTATCTCTGTTGTTCGGTATCGGTTACGGTGTAGGGTATATACAGCATATTTGCGTGTGTACATCTCTAACATATTGGTACTAAATGGCAATTTTCCAACCCCTTAATAATCCTGAGTTGCAAAAAAAGGGTAGCGTCCTGTGTTACCACAGNTCACAGTGGACTGTTGGATATGGCTAACTTGATGGGCCAAAGGACCCGGTTTGGCTGCTTTCATTTAATCAGCGCCTAACCACATATTGTATGACACTGAGCGGACAGGTACCACGTGGAATAGATGCTGTCTATAGTTAGTGGAAGGTTTTTAACTTAAAGGGCAAAACAGGCTTGTTTTTAGGTCTTATTCTAATGTTGACTNTGGTTNCTGGTAATCTTGTATANCCCNGATAATTGATTAATTCCTGTAAGGAGGGACCCATGGATAAAGGATCTATTGAAACCGCAGCNCGGNTTTTGCTGGAGGCACGGCAAAATCATTCTCATGCAGCCTTGTTGCCCGATTCGTGCAGGCCGAGCAACTCTGCAGAGGCATATGAAATCCAGGACCAGCTTTCCCAAACGCTAGGGTCCGCTGTGATTGGGTGGAAGGTTGGTGCAACAAATGCGAAGGCGCAAGAAACCCTAGGCACTGATGCGCCGTTTAGTGGAAGGATGCTAGATAGCATAACCTTTGATAGCCCCGTTTCTCTAAAGTTTAATGACTTTTTTTCTCCGGGTATCGAAGTTGAAATGGCCTTTCGNCTTGGTAAAAATTTAAGCTCTGGCAAATCCTATTCATTGGATGATGTGAGGGNATCTGTGGAGTCTATGTATGGGGCAATAGAGGTTATTGATAGCCGATACGAGGTGGGCCTAAAGGCGGGAGTGCCCCACAATATCGCAGATAATGGTGCTCACGGAGCATTCGTTCTGGGTCGAAAAATAGAGAATTGGGATACGATTGATCGGCTGAGTATTCCAGTCAAGTTACTCATTAATGGGGAGGAATTTAGTACAGGGGTGTCATCAAATGCGACCGGAGCAGATCCTTTGGAGTCCGTCGTTTGGTTGGCCAATGATTTGTCCGCTCGAGGCATTAGCTTAGTTGCGGGTGAGATTATTACTACCGGGAGCTGCTGTGCAGCTGTAGCTTGGCCTGGCCAAGGCGATAGCATCAAAGCGGAGATTGGTTCTAGCGGAACGGTGGAAATCAAATTCGACTAAATGTTCGTAATAAACAACTTAATCAACGGAATTTATCTGGAGTTGCAATATGGCTCTTCTTAAGGCGCTGATACAGGATCGACAGCTGTTGATTTCCTCACTTATCCAGTACTCGGCGGACTACCATGGTGAAAATGAAATCGTCACCCGAAATAATGATGGCACCATACACCGGACAACCTATGCTGAAGTTTACAAGAGAACCCAGCAACTTGCNCATGCATTAGAGGGTATAGGCGCTGAGCAAGGGGATAGAATAGGCACAATTTCATGGAATAGTTATAGGCATCTTGAGGTCTATTACGCCAGCTCAGGAATGGGATGCGTTTGCCATACCATAAACCCGCGACTGTTTGAGGAACAGTTGATTTATATTATGAACCATGCGGAAGATAAGTTTCTGTTTGTGGACCCCACCTTTATGAGCCTAGTCGAGGGCCTTCACACAGACTTAAACAGCGTTAAGGGTTTCATAGTTATGTGCAATGTGGAGGAAATGCCGGAAACGACTCTCGCAAATGTGTANTGTTATGAAAGTCTGCTAGAGGGTTGCGAGCCCCATTACGAGTGGCCCCAGTTTGATGAGAATACGGCCTCCTCCCTATGCTACACCTCAGGAACTACGGGAAATCCAAAAGGCGTACTATATGGGCATCGTTCAACAGTGCTACATAGTTGGTGTGCCTCATCTGCCGATGGGCTTGGAATACGGAATGATGATAGTCTATTGGTCATAGTTCCAATGTTCCATGCCAATGCGTGGGGCACTCCCTACGCCGCTCCCATGTGGGGGGCCAAGATGGTTTTTCCAGGTCGTTATTTGGATGGGGAGTCTCTAGTAGAACTCATTCAAAAGGAAGGGGTGACTTTGAGTGCGGCCGTTCCAACTGTCTGGCTCGGAATCTTGCAGTATTTAAAGAAGTCTGGGAAAGGTCTGGGTTGTCTGGAACGGGTGGTTATAGGTGGAACAGCTGCCCCACCTGTGATGGTAAGAACACTTCAGGAGGAGTACGGAGTTCGAGTGTGTCATGCCTGGGGGATGACAGAAATGAGNCCTTTAGGGACCACNGGAGTTTTGAAAAAGACGGCGGCTAATTTGCCGAAGGAAGAACAGTATAAGCTCCAGGAGAAGCAGGGTAGGGGATTGTTTGGCGTAGAGATGAAGATTGTGGACGGGTCGGGCGTTGAACTGCCCAGAGATGGCGTAGCCTTTGGTAATTTGTTGGTGCGTGGGCCATGGATTGCAAAAGAATATTTCAAAGGGGAAGGTGGACAAATTTTAGATGACGATGGTTGGTTTGATACAGGCGATGTAGCCACGCTGGANAGTGAAGGNTATATGCAAATTACNGACCGTGCGAAGGACGTAATTAAATCGGGNGGCGAGTGGATTGGCTCTATTGAGCTTGAGAATGTGGCTATGGAGCATGAGGCGGTGGCTGAATGTGCGGTAATTGGAGTTAGTCATCCCAAGTGGGATGAACGCCCGCTTCTGGTAGTAGTTAAAGAACCCGATGTNGAGGTTACTGCCNNTGAATTGATTGATTTTTATAGTGGAAAAATTGCGAAGTGGTGGACCCCAGATGACGTTGTNTTCATTGAAGAGTTGCCNCACACTCCGACCGGNAAAGTTTTAAAAACAAAGCTCCGAGAGATGTATGCGGAATATGTTCTTCCAACGGCCTCCTGAATCGAGACTTTGTCCGTAATGGTACTTTTTTCTAATGAGTGTTTATGGTCAATCAAGAGTAAAATGGTTCTTCTTGGTCCGCTCGATCCCGTAAATAGTGGCTGGGAATAAAGCGATCTCCGAAGCCTTGGGCTAATAAATCGCACTCCTTAACGAAGGCTTTCAGACCAATTGTGTGAATAAGAGAGAGAACCCCGCCCGTGTGTGGCGCAAAGGACCATCCGAAGACAGAGCCTATATCTGCATCTTCTGGGCTACTTATTACATTCTCTTCGAGGCAACGGACTGCTTCAAGAGCTTGGATGTAAAGGAGACGCTTTTTGATGGTATCAGTTGTAAGGGTCTCTGAATTAGATTTTGTGGCGACTAGTTGAGAAAGTTTTGGCCAAAGGTATCGCTTCTGGTTAGCGGGATACTCATAGAATCCTTTATCGGATTTTTTCCCCATTCTGTGCTCCGTATCGACCATTTGAGAAATTATTTCTTCACCAGGCAATGGAACGTAACTCGTCCCTAAATCCAACTTCCTCTTTCTAGCGATGCATTGGATAGATTTGAGAGATATTTCATCTGCTGCCGCAAGAGGGCCAACAGGCATTCCACTAAGTAATGCTGCGTTTTCAATCAAAGCTGGGGAAACTCCTTCTGTTAGAAGCGCGAGCCCCTCCTGAACGTAAGTTTCAAATACTCTATTTACGTAAAAACCAGCAGAGTCATTTACTACTATCGGAATTTTTTTGATCAGCTTGACATAGTCAATCGCAGTAAAGAGAGTTTCGTCAGAGGTTTCCTTTCCAACTACAATTTCAACTAATTTCATTCGGGTCACTGGAGAGAAAAAGTGTAGTCCTATAAATTTTTTGGGATCAGAATAATTTGGTGTAAGGCTTGAGAACGGCAGCATTGATATNTTGCTCGTGAAAAACACNTCTNGGNNAACCTTTNCTTTAGTATTTTGAATTNTATCACGCTTTTCCTCTGGATCTTCATAAGCNNCCTCAACAACTATTTGGACACCAGCTAAATTAGAGAAATCTGNTGTAGGTTGTATATTNTGGAGCATTTGAGTTTTGGATAATTTGGNGTCCAGTGCTTNACTGGCCCCCTNTNCNATAAGTNNTGCTATTTNANTCTTNNCCTGTTGAGCTTCCTCATTGGTCCTGCCTACCANTACAACCGTTAGGCCGGCGCANACGGATGCATGGGCGATACCAGNTGCCATCGTCCCGGCACCTATGATGCCCACCGTTTCAAATTGTTTCTCATGGGTGCCTGTAGGCCGGCTGGGGAGCCTATCTGCCCTATTGATGTTAAAGTGTGTGGTACGCACCATATTTTTAGCGACGTCGCCGAGTAGAATGTTGGCAAACCATCGGGATTCTATTCTGAGACCCGTATCAAGGGGCACTTGAAGTCCTTCATACACACACGATAAAATAGCCCTATGGGCGGGGCAATTTCCTCTAGTTTGCTTATGTGCTCTGGCATTGGAAATAGTCAAGGCGGCCGTTCCTTGAGCATCCCATAGTTGGGGACCTGGGATTTTAGAGCCTTTTTTATCCCAAGGCTTTGACAGATCCAATGGTGAGGCAGAACACCAGTCCTTGGCTTTTTCAAGCAATGTTTCTCCCGGCACTATATCGTCGATTAGTTTGTGTTCGAGTGCTTCTCTCGNGGTCATTGTGGAAGCGTCGAGTAGCAATTCGTTTGCGCACTGTATGCCAACCATTCGTGGGATACGCTGCGTACTTCCGCCTCGAAGGGCAAGGCCATAGTTTATTTGTGGGAACCCAAAGCGAGCTTGGATGTTGTTGGAGGAGACTCTATGGTGACAGGCAAGACAAAGTTCAAACCCGGTCCCCACTGCTGTTCCGTTTATTGCAGCAACAAATGGTTTGGATGAGGTTTCAATAGCTCGAGTAATTTGATGCCAAGACGCACAAAATTCCATAATCGTTTTCGCATCNGGGAGTTTCATTANCTCCTGCAGATCATCTCCTAGGTGGAAGTGTGGGTTNNCCGACGTAATNACAACGCCTGAAATTTCGTTATCAGCGATAGATTTTNTAACAAACTCCGAAAAAATATTTGTAGACTCGGTATTCCAAAAATTTCCCTTCCCGCGCATATTCCAGGAAATTACAGCGAGCCCATTTTCTGCTTCATATTCGATCATTAAGTTTTTCCACTCGGCCTATGGGCCTGGTGTTAGGTTAGCTTTTGGATTCTTTGAAGGGGGNACGCGATCTATGTCTTCATACCCGTTCAATAATAGTCGCAGTTCCCATTCCAGCTCCGACGCACAACGTCGCTAGCCCCGTGACCAAATCTTGTCGTTCCATTTCATCTAAAAGAGTTCCGAGTATCATAGCTCCGGTTGCTCCGAGGGGGTGTCCCATGGCGATTGCGCCACCATTCACATTAATTTGGTCGTGAGAAATTTGAAGCTTCTCCATAAAGCGCAGGACTACTGCCGCAAATGCTTCGTTCAATTCAAATAGCTCTATATCCGAGGTCTCCATGCCAGCACGGCGTAGGGCTTTTTCGCTGGCGTGGCTTGGTCCTGTCAGCATGATTGATGGCTCGGTGCCGACCGAAGCAAAGGATCGTATTCTTGCCCTGGGTATTAGGCCAAGCTTGCTACCAATCTCTTTTGTTCCAACCAGAACAGCAGCGGCACCATCCACTATTCCTGATGAATTTCCTGCATGATGGACATGGTTTATTTGCTCCACCTCAGGATAGCGCTGGATCGCAACATCATTGAATCCTGTTGAAGAGCCATGCTTTTCAAAAGAGGGGTTGAGAGAGGCCAAATTTTGCATAGTTGTATTGGGCCTCATGTGCTCATCTTTTTCCAGTATAGATAATCCATTTTGATCCTCTACAGGAACAACTGACCCCGCAAAATGACCGGCTTCCCACGCAGTCCTAGCCCGTTTNTGTGACTCGACGGCATAGGAGTCGACATCATCTCTGCTGTAACCATATTTTGTAGCAAGTAAATCTGCAGAAATGCCCTGGGGAATAAAGTAGGTCTTAAATGCAACGTCGGGATCTAATGGCCAGGCACCTCCGCTAGATGACATGGGGACGCGGGACATAGACTCAACCCCTCCACCAATCGACAAGTCGGCTTGTCCAGACATAACTTGGCCGGCGGCCATATTCACGGCCTCCAGACCTGATGCGCAGAAGCGATTTATTTGAACTCCTGAGACAGATTGATCGTAGTCGGCGTAGAGAACCGCCAGCCTTGCGATATCAGCGCCCTGGTCGCCAACAGGCTCCACGCAACCCAAGACGACGTCATCGACTTGCTTAGTATCTAAATGATTGCGTTCCTCGAGAGCTCGAAGTGTTCCTGCCGCTAGTCGGATGGGGGTTACCTCGTGCAGTGCNCCGTCTGNCTTTCCCCGGCCGCGCGGAGTTCGAACTGCGTCGTAAATGAAAGCATCTGTCACCTTGGTCTCCTCTCTAGTGGCTCGCTGGCTGTTACAAGTCTCTGCTGATGAGTTCTTTCATTATCTCAGAAGTTCCGCCGTAGATCCTTTGAATTCTAGCATCGGCCCATGCTCGAGCAATTGGATATTCCCACATATAGCCATATCCACCATGTAATTGAACACAATCATCAAGGACCCGGCTCTGAATTTCAGTGGTCCAGAGTTTGATCATGGCACCGGTTGTGGCGTCCAACTCCCCCTTAGTGTGCAGCTCTAAGCATCTGTCCAAGAAGGCACGTGCAGCCGTTATATCGGTTTTAATTTCGGCTAGCTTAAACCGAGTATTTTGAAACTCGGCGACGGATTTACCAAACGCTTTCCTTTGTCGGGTATACTCGATAGTCCATTCAAGTGCCGCCTCGCACGAAGCGACAGCGCCGATGGCTATAACGAGGCGTTCTTGGGGAAGCTCCTGCATTAGCTGTTTNAAACCGCCACCCTCNTCACCAAGNATATTGGTGCGTGGTACCTTGACATTATCAAANAAGAGTTCCGAGGTATCTTGGGCCTTCAAACCTGTTTTCTCTAANTTGCGTCCTCGGCTGAATCCCTCGCGGTCTGATTCCACAAGTACTAGGGTTGTNCCGCTCGCTCCTNGATCTGGNTCTGTTTTTGCCACCACNATTATGAGGTCCGCGTTATGGCCATTTGTGATGAAGGTTTTCTGGCCATTAATTGTGAGTTCGTTTCCGGTCTTTATTGCGGATGTCTTAACACTTTGTAGATCGCTCCCGGTTCCAGGTTCGGTCATGGCTATTGCCGTGATTACCTCTCCTGAGGCCATTTTAGGCAGCCAATGTTTCTTTTGCCCCTCAGATCCGTAGTGGAGTAGATAGGGGGTTACGATATCTGTTTGAAGCGAGAACCCAGGCCCTGAGGCTCCTGCCCTTGCTAGTTCTTCTATTACTATGGTGGAGTGGAGGAAGTCGCCGTTTGGTCCGCCATATTCTTCTGGGACCGTACAGCAGAGCAACCCCAGCTCTCCGGCCTTTTGCCAGGCCTCTCTAGGCACGATCCCCGCCTTCTCCCAGTCAGGGTGGTGAGGCACTATTTCCTGAGCAATGAAACGGCGAGTTGCTTCTCGGAACGTATTGTGTTCAGAAGTAAACATTGGCCTAGGTAAAATTGGAGTAGTGTCCATGAGGGGATCCTATATCCGTCCTACTATCCTTAGCAATGCTGCTATTTTTAATGCAGCCCTTGGCTGTCCTAGGTGAGGTACTCATCAAACAGGGAAATCGTTCTTCTCCACGCTAGGTCTGCAGATTCTTTGTGATAGGGTGGATATCCAAGTCGGTTAAATCCGTGCTCAGCTCTCTCGTATAGGCGAGTACTTATATTGGGGTTACTGGATATCCCGTTTTCAATTGCTTCACGAGATGCGGATGGTACCCGCGGATCGTTTCCAGCGAAATGTAGAAGTGTCGGGCAGGTCACTTGTTCTACCTCCTCCAAGCAGCTCTCAATATTGACGCCATAGTAACTTACCGCAGCATGTATTTCGTTCCGTGCGGCACATAAGAACGACAATTTGCCACCCAGGCAAAATCCCACCGAACCAACAAGCCCTGAGCATTTGGGATGATTGCGAAGACTTGCTATAGCAGTGCCTAGGTCTTCTACCAACTGATCCACATCAAGTTTCTCATTGAGTTCCCGGGCCATTTTCAGTCCATCTGGGGTGTAGGGGAGATAACGGTCTGGGTGGAGGCGCCAAAATACATCTGGCGCAATGGACAGATACCCTTCTTCCGCAAATCGATCAGCAACATCCCTGATGTGTTCGTTTGAGTTGTAGATTTCAGGAAGGACTATTAGCCCTGGCGCCCTTGGGTTTTGTGGCACAGACAAGTACGCCGAAAAGGATCCAGTCTTCGTCTCAATTGTAACTATGCTCTTCATATTTATTTAAGAAGTTGGGAATTTTGGTTTGATCGGGACCATGTCGGCGTACGGATGTGCTTGTTCAAAAATACTGCAAGCAGAAATTACTTCGGCTTCGCCACGAGGCCGGGCAACAACCTGAAGTCCGACAGGCTTGTTGGTCTTAGTAAAACCGCACGGTATGGATGCTGCTGCGCAACCAGTTAAGGTAATCATACCGCAGATCATAAGCCAATCTATGTATCGCTCTAATTTAGTTCCATCAATCTCAGTGGGATACCGCATTGTGCCATCAAATGGAGGAACCGCCGCTGCGGGACATAAGAGCAGATCATATTCGTCAAAAAAGGTAATCGCTCTCTGAAATAATTGGCCCCGGGCGTGGGTTGCTGAAGCTATCTGTTCCCCTGACATTTGCAGTCCGGCCTCTATGTTCCAAATAACCTCAGGTTTCAATAGTTCACGCTTATCCAAGAAATGTTGCCTGCCTGCAGCAAACAATTGTGCTCTTAGCACATGAAATATTTCGTCAGCTCCTGTGAAGTCTATGCAGGCTTCTTCAACCGCTATCCCCATGTCCTGAAAAGATTTGGCTGCTGCTTCGCAAAGTTTTGCCACTTCTGGGTCTACTGGCAAAAATCCAAGATTCGGACTGAAGGCAATTTTGGTTGGCTTGGTGGGATTTGAGGCGGCTTCGGCAAACTGGGTTTCCGGAGAGGGTAGTGATATGGGGTCACGAGCATCTCTTCCTGCCTGCGCATCCAGCATAAGGGCCACATCAGCTATATTTCTGCCCATAGGACCATCAACACTCAAGTCATTAAAGGAAAGTGCGGAGGGTCCGTGGGCCACTCGACCAGGGCTTGGTCTTAGTCCCACTACCGAACAAAAGCTGGCGGGGTTTCGGAGGCTGCCTCCGAGATCACTTCCTGTAGCCAGCCATACTTGTCCGGCAGCGAGTGCTGCTGCAGATCCACCTGACGATCCACCTGCAGTCAGGCCCGTATTCCATGGATTGTGTGTGTGGCCAAAAACTTCATTGAAAGTATGTGACCCCGCGCCAAACTCTGGTGTATTTGATTTTCCAATTACCACGGCGCCGTTGCGTTCCAAGCGCTCCACTAAATAATCCGAGTGGTCGGACACGTGGTCCTCGTATATGGGAGAACCGAATGTAGTTCGTACACCTTCTACTTCAACCAGGTCCTTTACTGCAATTGGTAGGCCATAAAGATAATGTGGTGGAAGGTCTGACGGCGTCTCTTTCAAAATCCTTTGTGCATTCTTGCGGGCTCGGTCGATGCACAAGGTTGGAATAGCATTTATGGCAGTATTAGTCTCTTGTATTTGTTCTTCTGCAGCATCAATGAGCTCGAGGGGAGACACCTCTTGTTTCTTCAGAAGCGTGACAGCTTCCCTGGCAGAAAGTTTAACGAGTTCGTTCATCGATTAAATCTCCAAGTGGTTTGTAACGGGTTTCGCCGACTGTATTTTCTTGATGCCGGTACTTGTTAGAATAACTTTTTAAGTAAACAACAATATCATCGATCTATATCAAAGCGCTAATAGCGGCTTCCACGCCTCCTGGCTCATAAGGGATTTTTTGCTTTTTTAATGTCATCTCCACCCCAGCAAGGGTCCCAAGGATCATGGGTTCGTTTAGGTCTCCCAGGTGGCCAATTCGAAAA
>PBWV01000042.1 GCA_002728255.1 Rhodospirillaceae bacterium
GCCATGATTGCAGACAAGCCTGAGAAGAAAGACGATGGCCCTGCAGGCGGCGGCATGCCACCCGACATGGGTGGTATGGGTGGTATGGGCGGCATGGGTGGAATGGGTGGATTCTAGATCTAGACCCAGATACACCACATAGTCGACCTATTTAGATCGCGCTGGCCCTATAGCCAGCGCGATTTTTTTTCATCTAGTTGATTTTGACTTACCCGGATTTCACCATGAAACAAGAGTACATACGTAAAGCATCTGATTGTTTGTGGGAATTATGGAAAGAGCAAGGAAGCATAAATTCTCTACCTAGGCCACTGAAACCAACTAACAAGGCGCAAGGGTATGCAATTCAAGCCTGTATTGAGAACCGATCAAGTTCACCCATAGCGGGTTGGAAAATTGCGGCTACCAGTTTGGTTGGTCAATCTCATATAGGTGTTTCAGGCCCGATTGCCGGACGACTTTTAGAAGAACGAATTCACATCAACGCTAGCAAACTTTCGATTGGCCGATCGCTAATGAAAGTGGCTGAAGCGGAATTCTGCTTCCGCATGGCTGCTGACCTTCCTCCCAAACAACACCCATATACTGCCCAAGAAGTTCTGGATGCAGTAAGCCATTTGCATCCTGCAATTGAAATCCCAGACTCCCGGTTCAAAAAGTTTTCTGATGCCGGAGAAGCACAATTGATAGCGGATAATGCATGTGCACATGAATTTATTCTAGGTGCTCCTAGTGCAGATTCCTGGAGAGCGATTGACTTAAAGAAACACCCCGTCCAATTAAAAACTAGTGAACCAAGAGTTGAAAGAGGAAGTGGAGCCAACGTATTGGGTAGTCCCATAACAGCATTAGCTTGGTTGGTTAACGAACTATGCCAATTTGGGATGTACGTAAGAAAAAATCAAATCGTTACCACAGGAACAACAACCTTACCTATTCCAATTGACCGTGGAATGGACGTCTTTGCAGACTTTGGGGTATTAGGTTCCACATCTGTTAGTTTCGCCAAATAAAAAATTATATAACTGCCATCAAACTTAATTTGGTTGGCTTCCTCGGTTACTTCCCCGCAAAAGCAAATGGTCCGAATGCTTGTGAGACAGGCATCAATTCCAATAGATTTATATTCACATTACGAGGCGCTGTGGCGACAAAATAAATAACCTCAGCTACGTCCTCGGGGCTCATGGGATTAACCCCCTTTAGCATATTATCTGCTCTACCTATGTCACCCTTAAATCTAACTGATAAAAACTCTGTTTTGGTAGCACCTGGCTCTACACAGCTTACCCTTACTTGGGTTCCAAGCAAATCAGCGCGCAAATTAAGGGAAAATTGATGCACAAATGCCTTTGTTCCTCCATACACATTTCCCCCCGGGTAAGGATAAGACCCAGCGACTGATCCAATATTTATTATATGTCCCTGATTCCTTGAAACCATTCCTGGTAAAATATTGCGGGCACAATAAATTAGACCTTTGATATTGGTATCAACCATCTGATCCCAATCGTCTAGGTCTGCTTCTGCAGAGGATTCCAATCCAAGGGCTAGCCCAGCATTATTGACTAAAACATCAATTTCAGAAAATTGTTCTGGGATTGTGGAAAATTTCTTTTTTACCTCGTCACGCTCACAAATATCGAGATCCAATAT
This sequence comes from Rhodospirillaceae bacterium, assembly GCA_002728255.1. Lineage (NCBI taxonomy): Bacteria > Pseudomonadati > Pseudomonadota > Alphaproteobacteria > Rhodospirillales > Rhodospirillaceae > Rhodospirillaceae bacterium. Next base: position 1,657 of record PBWV01000042.1, read on the forward strand.
ATGGCAGGGTGTTGGTAGAGAGTCGGCAAGGGCTCTCAACTTCTCTGTTCGGCGGGCAGCTAGTATTAATTTCATTCCCGCTTCAGCAAACCTTTTGGCGACCGCTTCACCTATGCCTGCCGTTGCCCCCGTAATTAGTGCAATTTTTGGATTTGAAGTAGCCATATTTCTCTCCACTGTTCATGTACGTAACCAGAAAATATCACAAAATATAGATTAGTTTGAACTCACAGTAATATAACTATAATATAATAATATATTTTATTTATAGGTAGTTAATACGATATTTTCTGTAGAATCCTAAGGAGGAATAAATGTCCACTGCTAAAAAAGTAGCCTTTCTTGGTTTAGGTGTTATGGGTTTCCCAATGGCAGGTCATTTAGCCTCAAAAAATTATGACGTTGTGGTCTATAACCGATCGGCCGCCAAGAGTGAAGAATGGCTAAAACAGCACAAAGGGAGCTCCGCATCCACCCCACGAGAAGCTGCCATGGGACGCGATATTGTTTTTGCTTGCGTCGGGAATGATGATGATGTTCGAAGTGTGGTTTACGGTGAGAATGGTGCCTTCGCAGGAATGGAATCCCAGGCTGTATTTGTGGATCACACGACTGCATCAGCTGATCTAGCTCATGAACTCGCGGAGGCCGCAAAAGAAAAAAATGTAGAGTTTATTGATGCACCAGTGTCGGGAGGGCAAGCCGGGGCTGAAAATGGCGTGCTTACAGTAATGTGTGGTGGACAGGTAACTACATTCGAGAGAGTTCAGCCAGTAATCGATAGCTATGCAAGGGCAGTCACACTTATGGGAGACGTCGGGGCTGGGCAACTGACAAAAATGGTTAACCAAATCTGCATAGCAGGCCTGCTGCAAGGGCTATCAGAGGGAATGAATTTTGCACTCAAAGCCGGATTAAACCCAGAAACCGTAGTAGATGTGATTTCAAAAGGAGCGGCCGGTTCCTGGCAAATGGAAAATCGAGCCCTTACTATGGCTGATGATAAGTTCGATTTTGGCTTTGCCGTGAACTGGATGAGGAAGGATTTAAAAATAGTTCTTGAAGAATCTCAGAGAAACAAGGCTCGATTACCTGCAACCGCTTTAATAGATCAATTTTATGCTCAAGTTCAGGAACGAGGAGGAGGGAGATGGGATACTTCTAGTTTAATCCATTTGCTCATGCATAAGTAGGGGACATGCAATAGGAAAGATACAATACCGGCTAATCTTTCTCCTCCAGCTTAACTTGTTCCCAATAAGTCTGCATCTCATCAAGAATATTTGATTTTGCTTCATCTCTTAAGTTGTTTGTTAATTTTTCAACCTTACGAAAGCGCCTTTCAAATTTTTTATTCGCTTTGCGCAAAGCCATCTCAGGATTAAGGTTAAGGTGGCGTGCCAAATTGCTGCAAGCAAAAAGAAGATCGCCCATTTCCTCTTCTATTTTTTCTTCGCTGACATTAGAATTGATTTCTGCCTCTAGCTCACATAACTCCTCGGAAATTTTTTTTAAGACAGGCGATATTTCTGCCCAGTCAAACCCGATTCCTGAAGCTCTACGCTGGAGCTTTAACGCTACCGAGAGGGAAGGGAGGGACCAGACTATGTCGTCTAAAACACTAATCTCCCGGGCTGGTGTTGAGTTTCTATATTTATCCTTCCGTTCCTGAGCCTTAATTTCTTCCCAGGAAAGATCGTTCCGGGTTTCTTCTGCATCCTGGAAATCATTTTTGTGAAAAATGTTTGGATGGCGGCGGATCATTTTATTGCAAATAGCATCTACGACATCAGCAAATTCGAAGCCATTATTTTCATTGCTTAATTGACAATAGAAGATGATTTGAAAGAGTAGATCACCCAATTCATCTTTGAGGTTTTCAAAGTCCCTCTGCTCGATCGCGTTTGCAACTTCATAGGCCTCCTCCACTGTGTGTGGGGCTATGGTCTCATAGGTTTGGGCCAAATCCCAAGGACAACCCTTAGTTGGGTGTCGAAGCAGGGCCATAATCTCGAGTAAAGAGTCCAAATTTTGCATCAAAGTCACACTGTGGGACGATCAAATTCAACCGCTCCCAAGCCTCCGTTTTAAGGTGGATAGCTACCAAAATATCAATCTACAATAATCTGTAAGGTACCGTAGAAGCTATGGCTTTCAAGAGGTAGAGTTATAATGATGGGGATAAAATTTTGACCGGAGGCAGAACGGCTTTACGTCTTAGTAAAGGAATATTGTGGGTAACTACGCAAACTCAAAAGTGGGCAGGATTGAGTTGGAGTGCTCAATACAATTGAAAGGGCCAACCTTAATAATCGCATAATGTATATTATGGGAAATACGATATATTTCTTTTACCTTAGGTAGTTAAGGCTATTACTTCTCAATCCTTTTTAGATGTTGACGCCCCAACCTGATGGTACTACCGACTAAACACATTAATCCTACACACACAGCTAAAATCATTAAGCCCTGGCCCGCTGTGAGTGATGTACCGAAGGAACTGTACACTGCAACCCTTATGCAACCCCAAATAAACCCTGCAACAATTAGAAACTGGACAGTCTGAGTGAGTCGTCTTTCAAGATCCCAGCCAAAGATGGCGGCCACAATCCATAATATGGGATCCCGTAAAGAACCGGCCAAAATACTAACTAACAGCTCATAATTACCCATAAATGCCTACCTCGCGACAACCGCCGTTCTATAAATCTCTTCCTTCATGTAGAAGGTTTGACACGGTTAAATAATCTGTGGAAATTGGCGGTAGTTTTCTCCTCTAGGATACAACTATCAATATCGCGCATTGTGCTAACGAATTCAGCTGTATGTTTTAGAAAGCTTGGTTCATTACGGCGTCCTCGGCAAGGCACCGGCGCCAAAAATGGGGCGTCAGTCTCGAGGAGAAGATGATCAATTGGGAGGGTTTTGGCTACCGTCCTCAGCTCCTCAGCCTTTTTGAAGGTAACTATCCCTGATAAAGAGATGAAAAGCCCACAATCAATTGCCGCTTTAGCCAACTCATGCCCAGATGTAAAACAATGAATCACCCCTGGAAAACTACCTTTAGCAGACTCTTCTCTTAAGATTTGGATCATATCTTTATCGGCGTCTCTTGTATGAATAATTATTGGTAATCCACTTTCTCTTGCCGCCTCAATATGAGCAATAAAACTCACGCGTTGTTTTTCACGATCACTGTGATCGTAAAAATAATCCAGACCGGTTTCTCCGATACCAATAATTTTTTCATTCAATTCAATTTTTTTCAGGATATCGGAGGGTAAAAAATCAGGCTCCTCCTCAACATTGTGAGGGTGTATACCTATTGAACAATAGATATTATCTTCTTCTATAGTTAACGCTAACACATCTGAAAATCGGCTTAGACGGGTACAAATGGTCTGCATTACGCCCACTCCAGACTCTTTTGCCCTATGCAAAACTAAAGGCATGTCCTCCTTAAATTCGGAAAAGTCTAGATGGCAATGACTATCAACTAACATACTCGCTACTCTGTTTTAACCGATGACCAACTTTTCAAGTATCAAGGTGCCTTGGAAATACCCCCACTGGTTTTGGCAATAGAGTCTTGGGTTCTACTCTATGATCGTCAACTAGGAATGCAAACTTCCTAGAATCTTCTGGAATATTAAGCTGGTCTAAAATTTTACCTGCGGAAGCAGGCACAAATGGCTGCATCAAAATCGCGATCCGGCGGATTGTCTCTGATAAAACAAACAATACAGTCTCCATTCTCCCTTGATCTATAGACTTTAACTTCCATGGAGCCTGATGATCCACATAAGAGTTTGCCTCACGAATTATTTGCCATATTTTTTCCAATGCCTCGCTTAATGCCTGCCTCTCTACCGAAGAACGCACGTCATTTAGCAAAGCCCCGGCATTACGTAAAAGTTCTAAATCCTCATTTTCATATGTGCCGGGCGTTGGCATTGCTCCATCACAATTACGATTTATCATAGATAACACACGTTGAGCCAAGTTACCAAGATCATTGGATAAATCACTAGTTATACGATTTTTAAGTGCAGTAATAGAAAAATCTCCATCGCTCCCAAATGGCACCTCTCTCAACAAAAAATACCTGACCTGATCTAATCCAAAGGTGTCAATCAGTTCGAAAGGATCCACAACATTACCTGAACTTTTTGACATTTTTTCACCCTCGACTGTCCACCAACCATGAGCAAACACCCTTTTTGGAATAGGTAAACCAGCCGACATTAAAAACGCCGGCCAATAAACCGTGTGAAATCGGAGAATATCTTTTCCCACAATATGTACAGCGGACGCGCGGAATTTCTGAAAAGTATTACCGGATTGATCAGGATATCCTATCGCTGTTAAATAATTAGTTAACGCATCAAGCCACACGTACATAATATGGGATTCGTTTCCTGGAACCGGCACCCCCCACTTAAAACTAGTTCTAGACACTGAAAGATCTTGTAGTCCTCCTTCAACGAAGCTAATTACCTCATTTCTTCTAGAGTTAGGGGCAATAAAATTGGGCTGTTCGGCATACAATTTTAAGAGCTTGTCCTGCCAACGGGAAAGACGAAAGAAATAACTAGGCTCTTCTATCCATTCAACTTTGCCACCAGAGGGCGCCAAATACCCCCCCGCACCATCGCTCTTCAATTCATTCTCCGCAAAATATGCTTCATCCCTCACAGAATACCAACCGGAATAACTGTCTAGATAAATATCCCCCGTATCCACCAACGATTCCCAAATTTTCTGGCTAGCTAATATATGTCGTGATTCTGTGGTACGAATAAAATCGTCATTGCTGGCCCCCAACTTGTTAGTTAAATCTCGAAACCTTTGGGAAACTCGATCAGTGAAAACTTGAGGGGTTTCCCCAGATTCCAACGCAGATTTTTCTACCTTCTGCCCATGCTCGTCAGTTCCGGTAAGAAAGAAAACTTCCTTTCCATCAAGGCGCATAAAACGAGCCACAGCATCACAGGCGATCGTGGTATAAGCATGACCAAGGTGCGGGACATCATTAACGTAGTATATCGGCGTTGTTATGTAATAATTTTCGAGGTTTTCCATCTATAAAATATTAGCTCTCTGATAAATTACCTATAGATAATAATGTCGATAGAAAAACATGTTTCCGATCTAAATTAATTTTCTTCACTTGCTTGTACAGACGATTCGTTTCTTCCCATAGATGGATCCACTCATCAAGATTCTTTCTCGAAATTAAGCGGCTGGTCGTGGAAATATCTTGCGATACAATTGGGATTCCTATTTTAGGATCGAATTTGGCTCGTATAGCACTTGATAACCATTTTGCTAAATATTTCATCGCTAAATCAAATTTCTCCTCTGCGCCTCTGGCGCATAACTGGTCTGACAGACTATGAATTCTGGAATAGTCCAATTGGGGTACCTGGCCAAGCAAATTCTCCAACTCATGGAAAAGTGTGATGCCATCATTATGAATTACACTTGTAGCTATACCCGGACTCCCGTCTGATAGATGAAACAATAACTCTAATTCACGAGGCGATAAGCCCCCCACTCCACTTGATAATACACTGACAAAATCTTTCATTATCAATGGTTGGAATAAATGGCGCTGACAACGCGATGTTATAGTATTAAATGGAAGCTCATGAACATGACTAATCAAAATGAGAAGAGTTTGTCTGGGGGGTTCCTCTAGTATCTTAAGAATTGCATTGGCTCCGCTTCTATTCATTTCATCAACAGAATCAATTATGGCAACTCGCCACATAGAAGAAACAGCCGTAAGAGAAAAAAACTGCCGTAGTTTTCGAGCTTCATCCACTGTAATTTCTTTTCGCTCTTTCCCAGTTCTGGGATCATGTCCTTTTTCCAATACAAACAAATCAACGTGGGCCCTTGCGGCTACCTGCGATGCCACACTCTCATCATACTTAAGTGCGGAGAGTTGATTGCCTTGATCTCCTAAATCAAATGCGAGCGCTTCTCCCACTGTTTGACTCAATAAGTAACGCGCCAAATAGTAGGCCAAAGTTGCCTTTCCTATACCTTTTGGACCACTCAATAGCAATGCATGGGGCAATTTACCCATAACAAAACTTCGGGTTACACGTTTGAGAATATCCTCATGACCACACAACAACGTGGTTCCTCTTGGATGATTAAACTGCATTGAAATAACGTGCGTTTCTCAAATTTCGAACCTTTGCTCCACAAGAGCCATAATCTGAGTGCTTATTCTTTCCACTGATTGCATTGAATCAATAACGACACAACGGTTAGTTTCCTTAGCCGCTATATCAAGAAAGGCCTTCCTCACTTTATCGTGGAAAGTTAAGCCCATCGACTCGTATCTATCCTCGCCATCTACCCTTCCTTCTGTTCGCCTAAGCGCTTCCTCAACCTTTAGATCCATGATGAATGTGAGATTAGGGGAAAATTGTTCGATGAAAAGTTTGCTTAAGGTTTTAATAGTACTTTCACCAACCTCCATGGCCATTCCTTGATAGGCCATACTAGAATCTGTGAAACGGTCACAAATAACCCAAGTTCCATCCTGCAAAGCGGGCCATATTTTTTTAACGAGGTGATTGCGACGAGCAGCAAAGTGAAGAAGCGTCTCGGAATATGGGTCACACTTTCCCCTTTCGCCCCTTACCAAAATATTCCTTATCTCCTCTGCAAGAGCGGTACCCCCTGGTTCTCGCGTACAAAAAGTTTTCAACCCACTTTCATTTAAGCGCTCGGATAGTATTCTTACCTGGGTTGACTTTCCTGTACCCTCACCCCCCTCAAAAGAAATAAACTTACCGAGTTGCGTGCCGTTTTTACTCACTAATTTGTTACCATTGCCTAAAATATCTTACTCATTGGGTGCGCCAAAAACCATATAACTTACTGCACCCGTTAAGCGGCCTATAGGACCAGAACGGATAACTGCTTCTTGAGCGACTAAAGGAAGCTCAATTGGTTCGAACCCGGGCGCTTCAACAAACAGACTGCCCAACTCCGCGCCACGTGCAATTGGTGCCGGTATTGGAGAATCGTATTTGACTGTTACCCGCAATTTATCCCTTGAATTGCGATACAAGGAAATAGTCAAGTCATCCTCAATAACTAAACCGATTTTTGGCACTTTCCCCAGCCATACATCCCCATTTGTAACAACCTCCCCTGCCGAGAAAAGATGATAATTCGCAAACTGTCTGAATCCAAAGTTCAAGAGTCTCTCTACTTCTGAGGCTCTTTGTGCAGGACTTTCCAAACCGGTTACCACTGCTATCAACCTCCTATCATTCCGAAGAGCGGTAGCTGCTAACCCGTAACCAGCTTCTCTTGTGTGACCTGTCTTCATACCATCAACACCGATATCTTTATAAAGTAACGGATTACGATTCGCTTGGCGAATTTCATTATAGGTAAATTCTTTTTCAGCAAAGAAAGGAAAATAATCAGGAAAATCTCTAACAATTTTTTGAGTTATTATGCCAATATCAGCAGCACTCATTTTATGATCAGAGTGGGGCCACCCAGTCGAATTCTGGAACACGCTGTCCAGAAGACCTACTTCAAAGGCCTTTTCGTTCATCAGATCAGCAAAAGTTGCCTCATCTCCACCTATCGCCTCTGCTAGAACAATGCACGCATCATTGCCAGATTGCACAATAACGCCCCGGAGTAAATCTTCTACAGACACCTGCTTGTCTACCTCAACAAACATTTTAGATCCACCCATCCGCCACGCTTTTTCACTAACAGTAAGCAAATCGTCTAAAGCTATAATCCCAATCCTCAATGCATCAAACACCATATAAGATGTCATGAGTTTGCTGAGAGACGCGGGGGGAACCGGAACTCGGCTATTCTTTTCGAATAATACAGTCCCGGTAGTATAATCCATCAAATAGGCATGAGGGGCGACTGTTTCAAATTTAGGAGCCGACCAAGCAATCGATATCAAGGACATGAAAACGAAAAGTTTTAATAACAAAAACTTTCCAAAATGATTGACTGAGTAATACCTCACGTTAATTGTACTCCTAATACTGCACCTATCAACTTAGCGATTGTTCTAAATAGCAAATACTACCTCTCCGAGCACTCTAAAAAATTACCTTTCCCCCGCAACGAGATGGGAATCTGTATATCCAGCCTTTAGCAGTTGTTGGATCAGTGTATCGGCCGAATCCACGTTATTCACCGGCCCAACTCGCACTCTATAAAATGGTTGGCCCTCCAAATAAATCTCCGTTAAATGTACTGGGACTCCAAAATAGGTTAGTTTACCACTTAGTTGTGATGCATTATCTTTGAGCAAAAAGGCACCTACTTGGACAAAAAATTCTTTCCCATCAGAGGTTTTTGCTTCTCTATCCTCCCAACTATGATCGTCTTCGTGTTCCAATGAAATTGGGCTTGCCTCCTCAGACAGTTGTATCGAAGCTCCATCTGGTAATGGCAACTCATGAACTGCCACCTTTACAGTCGGATTTGGGCCAATTAACGCGCGTTCCTCTTCAGGGGTATTCATTCTCTCAGCAATATAAAGACCACCATCCGGAGAGATACTCTGCACCCGCACCATGGCTAGTCCATCCTTTTCAAAGCCCAGAAGTTGTGCCGCACGTCGAGATAAGTCAATAATTCTCCCATTAACAAATGGTCCTCTATCGTTAATATCTAAATTCAACGAACGCCCATTAGATAGATTAGTAACCCGCACCTTACTTGGCATCGGAAGCGTCTTATGAGCAGCAGTTAAATCGTTCATATCGTAAATGGCACCATTCGCTGTAACTTTTCCATGAAACTGCTCCCCATACCATGAAGCTATGCCTACTTCGTTATAATATGGATCTTCTTTGGGATAATACCAAAGTCCATTAATTTCATATGGTTTACCTACTTTATAGATTCCCAATCTAATTTTATCTGGTTTAGTTTCCTCCACGGGCCTAAGGTCGGGCTCTGGTGTAACTTCTGGCTCAGATAGTCGAACCACCTCCTTTATTCCATGCACAGCTAACTGAGTTTCCGCACATGATGTGAAAAGGAGGAGAAGCAGGAACGTACCGCCCAGTCTGACAAGAACATCTCGCGCAGCCAAAGCTGATGACAAGACAAAACAACAATCGAGGAGGTAAATCATAGACCTAATACCATGGTTCTACTTTCGAAGTTGATCCGACAAAATTCCTACCGCTAAAGCAAAATAAACAGATCGGTTCCATTTCATCAAATTTCTGAAATTATCGTACACCATATAGGCGTCACTACCATCCCCATCTGGCAAAACAATGGAGGCACTCAATCGACGACCTGGCAGATCACTGCCATCACTCCTCCTAATCCCCATTTTCTGCCACTCGCCAATGGTCCGAACCTCCTTCAAGCCTATAGCCGAAGTATCAAAACCTTGAGGAAGCAGTACCTTCCTCCCCCAGGTTTCATCAAACTTCCAACCAGATTGATGGAGATAATTTGCAATAGAGGCGAACACGTCGGGCTGGCTATTCCATATATCCCGTTTGCCGTCATTATCATAGTCCTCAGCAAAACTATGGAAACTAGACGGCATAAATTGGCATTGGCCCATTGCTCCTGCCCAGGATCCAAGCATTTCCGCGTTAGTAATCTCACCTAGATTTAGAATTTTTAGAGCATCGATAAGCTCTGATCTAAAAAACGAACTTCGGCGGCCGTCATAGGCTAAAGTTGCGAGGGAATTGATTACAGAAAACCCCCCAGTGAATCGTCCAAAATCACTTTCAATACCCCATAAAGCTACTACAAACCTCGATTGAACAAGATAATTCGGTTCCATGCCAATTAGTAAAGTTCGATTTTCTTCCAAAAGCCGCTTGCCCACATTCACTCTACTATTTGGTACAACTTTTGTAAGATATTCTTCAAAGGTTAGACGTCCCTCGGGCTGATTTCGATCCAGTGCGATAACACGAGGTATCAATTCAATATCTTGTAACACATCGTGCAGTAAATCTGCCCTAATCCCTGCTTCCAGTGCCTCGCTTTGTAGCCCAACAAGCCAATCTTCAAAGAGCTCACTAGCATCCGCCCCAAAGATTGTCCCGGCTTGAATAACCACCGTAAGAATAAAGGCCAATAGAAAACTTAAGTATTGGTTCATATTTGTTTCCTGATGCATCACCTAACAATTTACCGGAGTGTACAAAATAGCTAGTTGTTAGTAAAACTTTGGTATTATTGTAGGTAGGGTGCCAGAAAAATGCTGCCAGCGAATATTGGTAACAGAATTAGGTGCCAAAATAGCCCCCCCAGACCTCTACGTGATATGTTTCTTTGATTTTTGAGGACGCATGGGGCTATAACCAGAGGCGTTTGGAGGAGGAGTGGCAGAGTGGTTGAATGCACTGGTCTTGAAAACCAGCGTGCCCTTACGGGTACCGGGAGTTCGAATCTCCCCTCCTCCGCCACTACGGCCAAAGGCAATGCCCAGACCAGATAATTTTATTGCGAGAGAAAAATGACTAAATTTTATGAACCAGATCTCGGAAGCGAACCAGAGAACCCGTTTGCTCGAGACCAGAGCGGAAAGCTTGTACGAAGGAGTTATTGGTTGGATCTAAGCGACCAATCATTAATATTAGTAATGACAAGAGGGGTTGGAGCGTCTCTGAAGGCGAGCGAGAAAAGAGTACATTTGCTGGATATAGCTAGAGATCATCTCGTGGATGAATGTTGTCAGGAGATATTAGCACCAGAGAAAGAAGAAGGTTAATAAATTTCTTTAAGAAATTACTTTTAATTTTTTATTATTAAATATTTATATGATTTATAAGATACTTATTCTTAAAGAATATATCCCCATGTCTACTCTTCATGAACTTCCAATACGTCCATCCCCAGAGCCTCACGAAAAGTGTTATGAAAATGGTGTAGAGCCGGTTCATTCCTTCCAAAAAGAAGGTGATCCAACAACCCATTCTCAGCGGCCTTTTGAGTGCTCTCCCCCATCATATAATCTTGCTCTGATACAGTGCTCACAAAAACTTCATTCTGGGAGACCACGCTAGGTAATGCTCCAGATCGCTTCTCCAAGTTATATATATTTTCTGAAGTAATCTGGGGCCTATCATCATCTTCAACTGATTGGGCTTCGATCAACTCTTCGCTAAAGTAATGGCTTACCATTGTACATGATTTACCAGGATTATTCTTGACGGGATATATCCTTATAAGGTTGACGGTACCCCGCCCGATTACCAACTGAATATTGGGAAAGAGGTAATAAAGCACCACGGCACCATGAGTTAAACGCCACTCACTCCTGGGCTTAGTTCGAACTCTGTCTATCCCACGATTAGGAAACACAAACCGGTGATTACGGCCACTTATTTCGTAGTCTAATGCATCACCATAAAATATGCGGCCAACCGTGTCTTTATGGAGTTTATGAAAATGGTAAGTCTCACCAAAAGTATCGTTGGCCAATTTCCAATTAAGATTCATATTTATTGGAGTTTGGCCTACCCATTTCATCTCAGATAGACCCCAGCCCTCTAGCTCTACCTTAAAATCCCCTAGCAATTCATTAATATTTAAGGATGCCCGTGGTTTAGGATGAACCCAAAGTAAGCCATGTTGCTCAGCGGCCTCAAGTTTAATCAATCCTCTGCAGGATTTATCTATATTGCCAAAATGATGTTCTTGGGGAATTCCAATTAATTCACCATTGTTATTATAAGTCCAGTTATGAAAAGGACAGGAAAATTTGGAACGCTTTCCTCTTTTTTCTGATTCGACTTCCACTCCTCTGTGTCTGCAAGCATTTAAGAAAGCATTAAAGCGTCCTTGACTATCCCGGGTCGCCAAAATGGAGACCCCAAATTCATCAACTGTTAGAAATGCCCCCTTCCCAGGAAGATCTCCGCTCAACCCAATTACTTGTGGATATTTCTCAAAAAATTCTTCCCACTCCTCCTTAGCCAGTTCCTCTGATGTGTATGCCGCAATCGGGTTCCGGAGAACTACGCCAGCATCAACATTTTCTCGTTCATCGAGTTGCCGCATTAACTCCAGCAGGATATCTTCTTGCTTGGATTGGTGCATATGTAGTCTACTCCAAATGTAATCATGCCACCACATATGGGGTCACTTGCCCACTTTTGATCACTGTATTCTAAGGTAGTTACGAAACTATGCCACAAATAAAAACAATATCGTCAGATCACTTTCAAATACCCCTTCCAGTAACGCTGACTGATGCCACTCATGGAGAAATGAGCGAATTTGACATTGTGACCGCACGCATACGAGACCAAGAAGGCCATGAAGGGCTAGGTTACACCTATTGCGGGGATCGAGGCGCCGCCTCGGCCATCAGAACACTTATTGCCGATGGGATTACTCCCCTGCTTATCGACCAGGATGCCAATAGAATAGAAAGCCTCTGGCAAAAGATGTGGTGGGGCCTCCATTATACTGGACGAGGTGGCTCCCTCAGCTTTGCCATGTCTGCTATAGACATCGCACTATGGGATTTAAAAGCAAAAAAGCTAGGCTCTCCGCTATGGCAATTACTGGGTGGCCACAATGATAAAGTGCAGGCTTATGCCGGGGGTATTGATTTATTTTTTCCACTTGAACAACTACTGGAGCAAACCCGCCGAAATCTGGACAATGGTTTCCGTGCCATCAAAATGAAAGTAGGTCGACCAAAACTTAGTGATGATGTATCCCGCATCGCTGCAATGCGAAAAGAACTTGGCGATGACTTCCCGCTGATGGTAGATGCTAACATGGGGTGGCGCCCCGATCAGGCTATAACCGCTGCCAAAGCACTTTCTCCATTTAATCTGACTTGGTTAGAAGAGCCTACTATTCCAGATGATTTTCAGGGTTATGCAAAAATTCAAAAAGAAGGAGGCATACCCATAGCTGCTGGTGAAAATTTTCATACGCTCTACGAATTTCAACATCTACTAAATACTAACGGAGTTTCTTTTCCAGAGCCGGATGTTGCAAATTGTGGCGGTATATCTATTTGGATGAAAGTAGCTCACCTAGCTGAAGCGTATAACCTACCTGTAACCTCTCATGGCGTCCACGACCTGACAGTCCATTTGCTTGCTGCAGTACCCAATAAATCTTTTCTTGAGGTTCATGGGTTTGGTTTAGACAAATATATCCGCAGGCCATTTAAGGTGACGGAAGGTTTTGCCACCGCGCCCGATCAACCCGGTCATGGGGTCGAATTTGACTGGGATGCCCTAGAGAGGCATCGATCCCCTTCGTCATAATTTCTAACCAAGACAAGTTAGCTGTAAATCCCTTGGCGCTCCGGATCAGAAAAGTTGGCTTTAAGCAGATTTTCCAGAGGCGACAATCGCATACCAATTGGATTCCCATGATGTGTGATTTGAACAACGCCGCTTGCTGTAATATTTCGGTAACTATTTCCCCGCATAAATCGTCATATTTCATAGGTAATCCAAGCTCTACAAACCATACAAATGGCCCCTCAAAGGTCTATTCCTAAATGCGAGAATTTAAAATGAAAAAATTAAGGTTATGTACTTTGGCACTGCTGGCCTCCACGGTAGGTTTAATAACTATCCCCACACCGACAGAGGCACAAGATGTGGAAAGTCGCCTGTTAGAGCTAGAGCAAGAATTGATGTTAATGAAGACCCAACTAACCTCCCAGGTAAAACAGGCGCAGGAAGCCACTGTAAAAGCCGGCGGGGCTAGCGATAAGTTTCAGATGAAGGGCCCCACCCCTAAGTGGGAGTCAGCAGATGGTCGTTTTAAAATGGAAATCGATGGCCGTATTCATTACGACTTCGGTTTATTTAGCCAAGATGATGACCCTACCGGCAACGTTGAATTCCCTGACCTGAACTCCGGGAGCAACTTCCGCAGAGGAAGAATAGGACTGAAAGGCGTCATAGATAAAGAGTGGGCTTACAGTATCACTTTTGATCTCGGCGAAAGCTCCGACTCTGGAAATGTGGATACCGACGTGGTTTTTCTGCAATACAAAGGGATGAAACCTCTTACCTTTACGCTAGGGAAACATAAAGTACCAAACATGATGGACATTCAAACGAGTTCCAATGATATCGCTTTTATAGAACGAAGTCAGGTTGCCAATATCATGACTACCTCTATTCTCCGCGGACAGGAAATAGGAGAAAAACGGATTGGTTTTAGTATTGGTGCAGGTGGTTCTAATTACAGCACCAGGTTTGGCCTCTTCTCAGACAACGAAGACTTCAACGACGGGGACGCAGCTTTAAGTGCGCATGGTCGTATAACCTATGCCCCTGTTGCCACTAAAGACACGGTTATGCATATCGGTATATCGGGTTGGCACTTATTTGAACCTCCTCAGGACGAAACCACTTCGGCCACCCAGACCGTCCAGTTGCGCGATCGACCAGAATTTCGGGTAGACGGTGATCGTCTGATTGATACAGGGGCTATTGGTGGGAACGTGGATGAAGGCGACATGATCGGTCTAGAACTTGCCGGAAAAGTCGGACCCGCTTGGCTAATGGGGGAGTATGCCGTTGTTGAATATGACATCAACGGTACAAACGGTGGAACATTCACCGGTAGCCCGCGTTTTCATGGCTACTATATTTCAGGCGGTTACTTCCTAACCGGAGAAAGCCGAAAATACCAGGCTAAAGGTGGTAAGTGGAAAGGTGTAAAGGTTAAGAATCCATTCACCTCAAAAGGTGGCACCGGAGCATGGGAAGTTCTTGTCCGGCACTCCACCATGGACTTAAACGCTCCAACCTCCAGTATCGAAGGTGGCGAGGAACAGAACTATACACTCGGTCTACGCTGGTGGGCAAACGACTGGGTTAATTTTGCCTTCAATTACATCCATGCGGACGTTGACAAACAAACTGCTACCAACAGTGGTGTCGAAGAAGGTCAAGCATTCGATATCTTTGCCTTCCGTACCGCAGTTAAATGGTAGGTCAACCAGCCTCCTCTTACTAAAAGGCCTACAAATGAGCCTCACGGCACACAGTCTGGCGTGGGGCTTTCTTACACTACAATGCCAGTCGGGCACCTTGTAGATATGCGGCAATAGCATGGCCCCTATGCCATTTGGTGATTGCATAAAGAGCGCTAATCCCTCTATGTTGCCGTCTTCCAAACTTTCCGTAATACCTAAAGAAGTAGAACTCCTATGATAAAGTACTTTCTCCGCTATACCGTCGCCGGCCTTATATGTGGTCTGACCCTGCCCATTATTAATAGTAATGCTCAAGATACTGGAACATTAGAAAAGCTTCAGGAGCAAGACTTACTTATCCAGCGTCAAAACCAACGCATTGAAAGGCTTGAAGAAGCATTGGATAAATTACTGCAAGATCCTCAAGCGGCGACCCCATACAGTGAAGCAGAGAGCAAGGAGAAGGCAGAATCCATCCCCCCCGCAGATAAAGGCGAGGCAAAAGGAGCAGACCCGTTTGCTGGCAAAAGAGCCCCAAAAAAGGGGTACGACCCAGAAAAATCCTTTTTTGGGCCGCTCCCCAGATTCACCTCTTCTTCAGGATATTCCTTTGGTTTTAGTGGTTTTTTCCAATACGATGGCGCCCTCTACGGCCAAGACAGTGGTGCCAACGTCCCAGATTATAGAGACGGCACCCGACTAAAGAATACTGCTATTTTTCTTACTGGAGTATTTCCCAAAGATTGGATTTGGGGACTTTATTACAATCTAGCAGACTCTGGAGACGCCCCCATTAACGGCCTTTATGGCACTTTCGCCATTTATCGAGGATTCGCCCCCTGGTGGATTATGCTTGGCAACCAAAGAACCGGCGTGGGGCTTGACCCATCTGCCTTTTCCTCCTCAAGGCTTTTCATGGAAGAGGCCATGCCTCTTGGCAGCTTTGCATTTGCTCCCGGAGGAACGGCAATAGGAGTTTCAACCTTATATAGGGCGGACGGCAAATATTTGCGCGTAGGTCTACTGACTGATGCAGCAAAGGAAGCGAATTCCACCAACGATGGCGCTACTAGTGATGAGCCGTACGGAATTCATGCCCGAGCTGCTTGGTCACCCATAGCGGAGCGAACCAAAGCCCTCCACGTTGGCGCCTCTGGTTACTGGCGTACGGGCGGAAGCACAAAATTTAACTCGGACCCTGAAGTTACTGTTGATTCAAATAAGCTCATTGATACAGGAAATATAGAGCGTGTAGCGAGCTACTACTTTACCGGTCTTGAGGCGGCCTGGGTTGAAGGCCCACTTTCTCTTCAAGGCGAATATGGCCTCGTAAATGTACTACGGAAAAACAATAGATCGGGCCAAACAGCACTCCAAGATCTTAATTTCGAAGGATATTATGCACAAGCTAGCTATTTCCTTACCGGTGAGTCCCGAAATTACTACCCTCGCTTTGCGGGGTTTTGGAGAGTGAATCCAAAGAACGACTTTGACCTGTCAGAGGGGAAATGGGGAGCTTGGGAGGTGGCCGCTCGATACAGTTATTTGGATTTGGACGATGGCGCATCAAATATTCCTGGTGGCGGAATACGGGGAGGCGTTGCTAACAACTACACTTTCGCTCTCAATTGGCATCTTAACCCATTTGTTAAAGTACTATTGAACTACGTACAGAGTGACGTGGAGAAAATCTCAACAACCGGTGCACCCGCCGGCGACACCCTCCATATTGTGGGCTCTCGACTGCAGCTTGAATGGTAATAGCGCTCAAGGGAAGGTCAGACCTCTCTAATTCCGAGGCTAATCCGAGTAGGATTTGAGAGTACTCTTACAACCTATTGACCAGGAAAGGAAATAGTTCTATAATTTTTTCCTATTTTGATTATTCATTTAAACTATTAACATACGGCAACCAACCATGCAAAAGTCATTCTTCTCGCTGACCCTCCTTTCCTCCCTCCTTTCACTGCTCTTCATGGGCAGTCTGCGTGCGCAGGACCCCTCTATTCAGCTCCCTGACATAGAGATAATCGGAACCACCCCGCTACCAGGAAGTGGTGTCCCAGTTGAAGATGTGCCGTCTAAAGTTCAAACCTTTGATAGTGAAGAATTGCAAAATTCCTACTCCCTGGATCTCTCTTCAATGTTGGAGAGCAAAGCTGGAGGAGTTTCAACTGTAGAAGTGCAAAATAATCCATTCCAGAAAGGCATAAACTACCGCGGCTATACCTCAGCCCCTTTATTGGGAGAGCCACAAGGTCTAGCAGTCTACCAAAATGGTGTCCGGGTCAACGAGCCATTTGGGGATGTAATGCAGTGGGACTTATTGCCGGAACCTGCCTTGGCAAGAGCTGATATTCTGTCCAGCAATCCAGTGTTTGGACTTAATGCCTTGGGCGGGGCAATTGCCCTTCAACTAAAGAATGGATTCGACTTTCAAGGAATCCGCGTCAACACCCACACAGGCTACTTCGGTCGTCATGGGACTGATATGGAGTTTGGTTTTAGTGGCGAAACACTAGCGATATACGCTGCACTGGATATTCAACAGGATGCGGGTTGGAGAAATAGATCCCGGTCAGACATACAAAAATCATATCTGAATCTCGGCTACCGCGGAGATGACCTCAACCTAACCTGGGATTTCATCCAGGCAAATAATAATCTAAATGGGAATGGTCTTGCTCCAACCGAATTGCTCGAATCTAATCGACGGGCAGTATTTACGTGGCCAGATAACACCGCAAACGATTTACTCTCGACAGGTTTAAGCGGGAATTATTTCATAAACGACATCATATCGGTCCAAGCCAATGCCTACTACCGCCGAATGTTCCGTAAAACCTTAAATGCTGATGAAGTTGAAGCAGAAGCTTGTAGCTTAGACTCAAATGAAACAGACATAGATGCCGACACTGATGCCGGTAACCAAGCAATCGCCGCGCTTTCACAGACCTTGGCCCGGAGGATAGATACCAACAATGGTATTACCAGTGCCGGTGGTGGGGTAAATTTTCTCTGCGAGGAAGAAGAGGAAGACGAGGAAATCGAACTACTGGTTGATAGTAATGGGCTCCCCATCACTGAATTTTCTGGCAAGTATGCAGCCGCTAATACCAGTTCAACAATGACCAAAGGTTGGGGATTCGGCGTTCAAACCGAGATAACTGAATCAATTATGGACTTAGATAACAAGTTCATCATAGGAGGTAGCGCTGATTATGGTCTAACAAGATTTCACCAAGAATCTTATCTGACAGGCATGAGTGCAGATAGAACTTTACTAGACGTAGAGGGCGATTTCCCTTTTGTGAATTTTGCTACGTTGGAAATAGAATTTGATAGCAATTCCGTTGATGAGGTAGCACTTGAAGTTGGGGAAGCTGCTCCCACCAAAATGCAGGCTCATAACCGATACTATGGGGTTTATTCCACAGACACTATCTACCTTAATGATGACCTTGCTGTGACATTAGGGGGTAGGTTTAATATCGCGCGCATTACATTAGATGACGAATTCCAGACCGATATAACAAATGCTACAATAACTCGTAAAGGCGACCTAAATGGCTCTCATAGATTCGCGAGATTCAACCCTAGCGCCGGAGCTACCTATGATTTCAGTGATTGGAATATCACTGGTTATGTTAACTATGCCGAATCCAATCGAGCCCCCTCTCCTGTAGAATTATCATGTGCGGACCCCGCTGTACCCTGTAGAGTGCCAAATGCTTTTGCAGCAGACCCCCCTCTGGAACAAGTGGTATCACAAGGATGGGAGTTTGGTCTCCACGGAAACATAGACCGCGCTGCACTAAAGGGCCTGACTCCACTAGACTGGAGTATCACGGGTTTTGCTTTTAACAATAATGACGATATTTATTTTGTAAGCTCTGGGGTAGGACTTGGCTCAGGCTATTTCAAAAACGTGGGTGGAACCAGGCGTGTTGGCGGGGATATCACACTCTCCGGAAGACTAGGTCTTGTAGAGTTCGATACTAACTATAGTTTCATAGAGGCCACTTTTGAAAACGCATTTAGCGTTGCATCGGAAAGCCACCCTAATCGGGTTAACAAACAAGTCGCTGTTGAAGCTGGCGATGAAATACCGGGGATACCCCAGCATACTCTTAAATTGGGATTGAATTATGAACCCAAGAAGGATTGGCTCCTAGGCTTAGACATGATTTCCCGTTCAGGAATGTATCTAAGAGGAGACGAGGGAAACTTTCTACCCCGAACCTCTGGCCATACCATATTTAATATGCAGACTAGCTACCAAGTGACAGAATGGGTACAACTATATGGCCTAATTGATAATATATTTGATACACAATACGAAACATTTGGCCAGCTAGGAGAAACTGGGACTGCCGTCCTAATTAGTGAGTTACCAGAAGGTGTTAAAGAACCACGATTTTTATCACCTGGCCAGCCATTTGGGGCCTTTGTGGGCTTACGTATCAGTCTTAACTAAGGTCTTACACAGGTAACTTTATGAACCAAAATGAGTATCTTTTTTCAACCGGGATCGCTCTGATCGACAAGGGTGGCCCGGTGATGCTCATACTGTTGGGCTTTTCCGTAATTTCCCTAACCATAATTTTGGCCAAAATTTACCAATTTTGGGCGATAAAGCTGGGCAAAACTAAATTTATTGATAATGCAATTTTGCAACTCAAAGAAAATTCTCCTCCTCTGGCATTGGGGGAATTACAAGGCAACCGCCATCCGGCCGCAACCGTTCTAACATCAGTGATCGAAAGCTCAACTAATTCTGCTATGTCTCAAAGTGACATCGAGACAGAAGTTGGCCGTGTTGGCACCCGGGAGATTAAAAATCTTGAACGTTATCTTAGAGGCTTGGAAGTCATTGCAAATCTTAGCCCCTTACTTGGACTTCTTGGGACGGTCCTAGGCATGATTAAAGCATTTGCCCGTTTAGAAACTGCGGGAAGCAATGTTGACCCAGCCATATTAGCTGGAGGTATTTGGGAAGCACTCCTAACAACGGCCTTCGGTTTAAGTGTTGCAATCCCTACCCTAGCTGCCTTCTACCTTCTCGAGGGAAAGGTAGAAAATTGCCGCTCTTTACTGGAAGATTCGGCGACCCGCGCTCTGACTATCTTGAATAGGCAAACCCAAAAAAAAACTACGACTTAAGAGCAGCAAATGGATTTTTCCGGGCGTAGCAAATCTAAAGTTGAGTTAAACGTCGCACCTCTTATCGATATAGTATTCTTGCTGTTGGTTTTCTTTATGTTAGCGAGCACGTTTATTCGACCTGAATCAATAAATTTGGCCATTCAGGCCCCAAGCAGCGTGGGTGGGCAATCTGAACAGCATATCCTCGTTGATATAGGTGCAAATGGCGCAATCCGATTGAACGGATTAGTCTTAACAATACAAGATTTAAAGCAGGAATTACTGGCTCGCAGTAGCCTACCGCAAAATAATCGAACTATAACACTTCGAACACATGATGATGTTTCCGTTCAGTTTCTAGTTAAAGTGATGGATGAAATAAACGAGGCAGGTTACAGCGATATTGCAATAAGCAACTGATAACACACAAAAAATTAAAATATTATGAAATTTAGTGCGCCAAGAAGAGTGAGCCATGGAATCAATATGGTTCCATTAATTAATATTGTTTTTCTTTTACTAATATTTTTCATGCTTAGCACAACCTTGGTTGCTCCTGAAAAAATTCCTATCGAGGCCCCTCAATCAAAAAACAGCCAAGAACAACAAAAACAACAATTTGCCCTAACGATACTTGAAACTGGAGATATTTTTTACAAAGGAAGTAAAACCTCACTTATTGAAATTTTTGAGATCCTTCAAACAGGTAGCCAACAAACCGGTGAGATTGAACTCCTTATCAAAGCTGACTCCAACGCGCTCACGAAAGTGGTGCTTTCGGTGCTTGAGGCAGCACGTGCTGCTGGCGTTGGAAAAGTCTCATTAGCAACACAGCGTCCTTCACCCTAATGAACTCGGACGTCACCCCACCACTTTTATGGCCACTTGCCATCTCGATCCTAATCCATACCTCGGTCCTTCCCTTCGCCATTTTCGAGAATAACTTGCCTAATAACAAAAGGAATGAGCAACTCGTAAATATTACATTAGAACCAATGGAGCAGAGGAATGACTCAAACCCACCTATAGAACCAATCTCTCGAACAAAGGCATCTGAACCGCCAGTCCGTAATGAAGCAATCCCAAATGATATTGTTCTCCCAAAAATAGAGAAACTTTCAGATCTTTCTAATATCGACGACCAAAGATTCACACTTCCGGATAGCAAACCTATAGTTCATAATTCACCCCAACTCGTAGAAACACCAGCTGAAGCTGAGACTAGTATCGACTTAAGTACGCCGGATCCACTGCATGGGCCTTTACATCAACAATCCCTAGAACCTGTTTCACCGGTTGAACAAGAACTGATTCAAATCACCCCACCCCCGCAACAACCATCTAAGACTTCGTTACCAAAAACAATCTACAGAGACAAAAGAGAGACCGAAGCAATAGACACGGTCCAAACCCTCCCGATTATCCAGAACATGCCCCCCGAGGTTAACAAACCTTTGTCTCAACAATCGGTACCAGTAGAAGAAATAGTAGAATTAGTAGAAGAGGAAACGGATCTAGATCCCTCAGTTAACCTTAACAACAGCATTGCAAAAGAATATGCAACGATCGTACACAATACCCTTAATAAACGAGTAAAACGTAAATACCCACGGAAAGCGCGTCAAAATTGTATTGAAGGAACGATTTCAGTCCAAATTCAAATAAGCCCAGCTGGCGAGCAACTAGCTTATACGATCCTAAATGCAGATGAAGCCCCTTCAATTCTGAGGGAGGCAACAGAGAAAATACTCAATCAACGCAGAGAATTCTCCAGATTTAATGAAGGTTTATCGGACCAACCCATGACATTCCAAGTAAACTTGGTTTATCGGCTCCCCCAATGTGCCAGGTAGATGGCCTAATTTCTCTCAAGATCATTCAACATTTCTTTAACTTTTTCTTGGACAATTTTTTGGTAAGCATCTGTGGCAGGCAGTTCAGCAGCTATATTCAGATGCCGCAAAGCCTGTCCTATATTCCTATCATCCAACTTTAAAAGTCCCACGGCATACTGAAAATGTACATTGTTATCATTAGGAGCAATTTCGAGGGCCTTGGCGTATGCATCCAAAGACTCACCTTCGTCAGCTCCATACAATAACCACGCCATGAACCCAGCAAAAATAATTTCTGAGTGCCACGCACCAAGACTTAAATAAGCTTGATAATTTCTTGGATCTAATTCGATTGCTTTATCGATCGCCGTGCGAATTTGTTCTGCGTACCCCTCGCTTAAAGCAGTCATTGTCCCTAAAGTTTGAGCATAACGACCTAAGGTATGTGCTAGTTGTAGGTAGGCCTCACTGGAACCAGGATCCAATTCCACGGCCGTTTTGGCATATTCGATCGCCTTAACAAATAAAGGTTGCATCTCTGAATCTTCTGCAATCTCATAGCCGTACACTGCCAATGACGCAGCAGCAAAAGCAAACCCTTCTGCATCACCAATGCCTGCCGCCACCACGGATGCTTTCTTAAAATTTCCGGCGGCCGCTAATTCCCGCGCCGCTTCCATAGATTGGGAGGCCATGGCTTTGTTCAGAGGAAGAAATACTAGAATTAAGAAAAAATATACAATAGCTATTCTAAATAGGTTTTGATCTATTGTTCTTTCCATTTTACCACTGAACCAAGATTTACAATCGATATAGAAACTCAGAGCTATAAAAACCTAAAGTCACCTCTCTTTGACCAGCCTAGCCCCGGTGGTGCAGAATAACCCGAAACTCCAACTCATCCCATGATTTTCTGATACCTTCGCATTAGTATCCCCTTCGATCTGGGCAAATTCAAAGCCCGTTTTACTTGAGAATACCTCGGACCCTATCCTTCTAAGCGGGTTTCACGATAGATAATATAGAACGAAACAAGTCGCTGTTTTTGTCCTTAAAACCATTCAATATACTAAAATGATGGACATCAGGAACCTCCCTCCACTGACCTACTAGGCCGTTCCCAACCCACAAATCAAAATAAGTTTTGCTTTGCCTAATAAATTCCGAAGTTTCATCTCCTCCAACTACCACAGCTAACTCTGGCCCTGTTTTAGGCAAATGATAGATAGGGCTCAAAGCCCGTATATCACCCAAAGCCAGTTGCAATTTTGGTTGCAAGAAACTGTACGGTAATGGTGCCAGATCAAAAATACCGCTTATTGCACATCCACCTTTGATTAAGTCTTCGCTGATCCCGTAATGTTTAGCCCATTTTGTAGCTAATGCCATAGCAACCAGGTGCCCTCCAGCAGAATGCCCCGAAATGCTAAGCCAATCAAGATTGCACCCGTGTGTAGACTGGTTGGAAACCAACCAATGGATTGCTCCTCTCGTTTGTCGAACAATTTCCGATAATTTTACTGATGGACAAAGCGAGTAGTTCAGTATAGCAACGCTAACACCACTCTCAACCAACAGTGGTGCTATAAATGAAAAATCCCCGGCGACACCTTTTCTCCAATATCCTCCGTGAATGAATATATGGAGAGGCGCATCCCGATTCGTGGCTGGAAATAAATCAATATATTCATCTTTAGTAGGCCCATATCGCATTCCCAGCCTACCATCAAGCTCCCTTCGAACCCGAGCACTTTCAGTTGCCCATTCTTTCATAATCGATGGAGCGTCCAATGCAGTGAGCAAAGGATTATACTCCGCGTCGATTTCTTCTTGAGTACTCAAATCGCGATACAACATTATAGGTCCCCACTCCTACTTTTCCCGTCAGTTATATAAAGGAAACTGCTCCCGTTATCAAAGATAGAGAAGATATCATAGGCTTGTTGCAATCCCCACAAATCCCATAAGACTTATAGCCTAACCAATTGTATTAGCTTTTCTATCACTATATTCCATAGTGCCCAAAATAGCTTGTTTTACATAGGCCAGATTATACTGGTTCTATCAGGCAAATAACCGCGTTTCTCAATACAAAACCATAGGAGTTTTGTATGGAAAAATGGCTTAGGGAACTACGTTAACCGGCTAGGATTATAAGGCCCTCATCGACAAATAGAATCCAGTAATTCCTGGAAAATCTTTGACCCAGGTGTACTATCAAGGACGATTTCAAGTAAACTAAAGACCCTTTATACTCCGTCCCCTCATTCGAGGATGATATAGTTTGTTTCTATGAAAATTTCGAGTACAAAATGAAAATTGATGTAGTCTCTGATACAGTTTGCCCATGGTGTTTTATAGGCAAACGACGGTTAGAAAAATCATTGATGGAGCGTCCCAATATAAAATTTGAAGTTCATTGGCATCCATTTCAGCTGAATCCTAAGATGCCGTTAGATGGAATAGATCGACAAACTTACTTAAATCTTAAATTTGGAGGATCGGTAAACACGCAATCAATTTACAGAGATATAATTACAGCCGGAGCTAGGGAAAACCTAGACTTTAATTTTGACGCAATTAAGCGCATGCCCAACTCCCTGCTATCTCATCGACTGATATATTTTTTCCGGGAGAGTAAACAACAAGATATGATTACCGAGAATTTATTCCGCTCATATTTCTTCTATGGCCTTGATATAGGAAAAATAGAGACCCTTATTCAAATTTCAGAAGAAAGTGGCTTAAGTTCCTTAGAAGTCAAAGAATATCTTTTGTCTGATGCGGACAATAACCTGCTCCAAGAGCAAGAAAAAAGGGCTCGCGAAATCGGAATCACTGGGGTTCCGTGCTTTATAATTAACGACGAATTTGTCGTCTCAGGGGCGCAAGAACCTGCGGTTTTCCTTCAAGTATTCGATGCGGCTGAAGCAAGCAACAGAAGGGGGCTGTCAATTAACCCGCCTGAGCCTCCACAAAACTAGCTAGTTTTAGTAAGATATCCTCTACCCCCTTAAAACGAGATTCTAAATTTCCCCACGTTTGAGACACCACCAATTTTTGATCTGGCCGTATTCGCCACTGATCATCTCCTTTTGAAATCCATGCAATGAGTTTCTCCCCAGCTGGAAAAATATCCTTTAAAAAACTGATCACAAGACCTCTTGGCCCGGCGTCAACTTGTATTACATGAGCGGCCCAGCAAAGCTGCTTGATAGCCACGACCCATAGCAAATGCTCAGTTTCCTCGGGGATATTGCCAAACCGGTCTACCAATTCCGCTCCAAAGTTATCCAATTCTTGGCGTGACCGCATCGCCCCCAGCCGTCTATAAAGTCCTAGCCGCACACTCAAGTCTGGCACATAGGACTCTGGTATAAGCACCGCAGCTCCCATTTCAATTTGTGGTGACCATAAGTCCTGATCAGCGCTATTAGAAGGGTCCCCATTGGCCTCGCGTACGGCCTCTGTTAGTAATTTCTGATATAATTCGACGCCAACCTCCCTGATCTTTCCAGACTGCTCCTCACCAAGAAGATTTCCTGCCCCACGAATGTCTAAATCATGGCTCGCTAGAGAAAACCCAGAACCAACGCTATCTAATTGGTTAAGCGCCTCTAATCTCTTAAGAGCATCCCCTTGTAAGGAATTAGGAGAATTCACCGTGAAATATGCATAAGCCCGTACCTTTGAGCGTCCCACCCGCCCACGGAGCTGATATAGTTGTGCCAAACCAAAACGATCTGAACGATGGACAATTAATGTATTGACAGTCGGGATGTCCAGTCCAGACTCTATAATGGAGGTCGCAAGCAATAGATCAAATTTGCGTTCATAAAATGAGGTCATAGCGCGGTCCAACTCACTTGGGGACATCTGACCGTGAGCCACTACTACCCTCGTCTCGGGAACCAGTAACGCTAACGCGCGAGAGATATTATCTAAGTCTTTAATTTGAGGACAAATGTAAAAAATTTGACCTCCCCTTGACTGTTCTCGCAGGATTGCTTCCTTCACAATAACTCCATCGTAAGGAAGAATGAATGTACGAACAGACAATCTATCAATTGGGGGGGTCGCAATAATACTCATAGAACGAACACCAGACAGGGCTAGCTGAAGAGTTCTTGGAATGGGTGTTGCCGTAAGTGTTAAAACATGAACACCACTCTTTAAGGATTTGAGTTGTTCTTTCTGTCCCACACCAAAATGCTGCTCCTCATCTATTATGAACAACCCTAGACGTTTGAACCTAATACTTTTTGATAATAAAGCGTGTGTTCCAATAACAATATCAATTTCTCCATTCTGTAAGCCCTCCCGGACCTTTTCCGCCTTTTTCACAGAAACCAAACGCGATAATTGTGCTACAAAAAATCCAAAGCCCTTAAAGCGCTCTGCAAAAGTCTCATAGTGTTGGCGGGCCAATAAGGTAGTCGGCGTTACTATAGCAACCTGTTTTCCTGATTGAGCAGCCACGAAAGCCGTCCTTAGGGCTACTTCTGTCTTCCCAAACCCAACATCGCCGCATATGAGACGATCCATGGGAACAGAGCTGGAAATACCGGCCAGACATTCCTCTATACCACTCAACTGATCCGCAGTCTCCAGGTATGGAAACCTTCCACAAAACTCTTCAAAGGCTACAGGTTCCGCTACCATCGCATCGGCTTTTCTTAAAACTCTGTCAGCGG
This sequence comes from Rhodospirillaceae bacterium, assembly GCA_002728255.1. Lineage (NCBI taxonomy): Bacteria > Pseudomonadati > Pseudomonadota > Alphaproteobacteria > Rhodospirillales > Rhodospirillaceae > Rhodospirillaceae bacterium. The sequence continues at coordinate 28,287 of PBWV01000042.1, forward strand.
CGGTATGAATTAATTCGGCAGCCATATCTCTTATCTGGGCTTTCACCCTAGATTTACGATTTCTCCATACGTGAGATCCTAAGGTGTCCAAACGAGCGTTGTCAGAACCAGAACCATATCGTCCCAGCATATCAATATTTTCGACAGGCAGATACAAGTAGTCCCCACCCGAATACAAAATCTGGACACAATCATGAGGAGCTGAAGATGTCTCAATGGTCATAAGCCCTTGGAAGCGACCAACACCATGGTCCGTGTGAACCACCAAATCCCCAATGGTTAATTGGGTGGAATCAGAAATAAAATCACGTGCCCTCTTGATTAAATTCCGACCACGAGTGAGTCTGGCACCCAAAACATCTCCCTCGCTTATAAGCGTCAAACTATCAATCTCAAAACCCGTCTCAAGAGGGAATACGATTAAACAAATAGCATCCAATGGAGCTGTGATAATTGTTTTCCACATCTCGCAATTGATTATTTTCGTTATGCCATACTCAGATAACAACTTAGTAAGGCGATCCCTAGAGCCGTGACTTTGGCAGGCAAGAACCACTCTTTTTTCTGTGGATATCTGTTCTTTTAAGTAGGTTGCAACGGAATCAAATAATTCAATTTCGTTACTTCTACGTTCATTCGAAAAATTTCTACCTTTTTTTCCACCAATATCCAATGATACCATACTGCCATCTGCATCATTAAATCCGTTTAGGTAGGTGATGGAATGTTCGTGGCTTCTTCTATGCCACTCTTCCTTAGAAAGAAACATACTTTTAACTGGGACTGGATTATATTTTTGAACTTTATTTAATTCGATTGGCACTTGAGGTTGAACCCGCGCCTCGTAGAAGTCTTTAACATCTGATAGTCGAGCGTCTATGGCTACTTCCAAAAAGCTATCCAATAGAATTGCCGCATTTGGTAAATAGTCAAATAATGTGCATAAATTATCATGGAAAAATGGTAGCCAATGCTCCATACCTTCAAATTTTCTACCCGCGCTTACCGACTCATATAACGGATTATCGTCCGTGATGGCTCCAAAATGACTACGATAATTTTTCCGAAATCGGGCAATTTTATCTGCATCTAGAAGTAATTCAGAAGCGGCTAAAAACCTCACGCTTTCTAAACTTCCTTCACTTCTCTGGGAAACTGGATCGAATATTTTAATTTCATCAACTTCATCACCAAATAAGTCTAGTCGGACCGGATATTTTGAGTCCGAAGGATAAACATCAATGATATTTCCCCTAACCGCAAAATCTCCGGGCTCCATTGCCTGACCTAAACGTGTGTAACCATTAGCCACAAGATAGTCCGCAAAATCCACGATATTAATAAGATCCCCTTTGTTTAGGACCCACTGGGACTGTTCTTTATTGAGACCACTAGGAATGCGTTGCAACGTCGCATTACAAGTGGTTAATAAGATTAATCTAGTACGGGTTCCTCTTTGGGTGAGCTTTGATAATGCATTAATTCTTCGAGCAGCAACTTCTTGTTTTGGAGAAAGCCTATCGTAGGGCAAACAATCCCAAGCTGGGAACATTACCAATTTCTCATCAGGAGATATGAAAGTTAGAGCCTCTGCCATCACCTCCATCCGTATTTCATCTCGGGCAACGAATAGAAAATCACGATTGGGAAATTTTTTAAGAACTTCAGAAATTACAAGGCTTTCACTACCTGCAGGCACTCCCGAAATCGTCGATGGTCCGGAATCCATAAATCCCTTGGGAAAATAGATCACACTATGCACTCAAGAAATAATAGATTGGAGATCGTGAATCATCGTTCGACTGATCCCTTTTGGGATCTCCGTCACTCCGGTCAGCCAATCCCATATTACCTGATCATCACAATTTACAATGTTCTCCAGTTTAATTACATCAGCAGAACCCATATTTTCCAAATAACGGTCGGCGAAGGTGCCAAGCAACAAATCGGCTTCCCTGGACCCTCTGTGCCAACAACGAAATTTTAATCTTTTTTTCCTTGTATTAAGCGCCATATCAAAAATTAAATTTTACTATTTCTGGAATTCAGTTTTAAGATGCCGATAAACACGAAAAAGAAGATCTGATTGCCGGATTCTTTTAGTACCATTACGATGAAATCTTGGACCAAGAAATAACTAACATTATACAGCTTAAACCCTCAATAATTAATCGCAATATATCTCATGAGACCAGTTCTTCTTTCAAAAATATTCACCCCTATTTCCAAAATTCCAGGAGTTTCTTCCAGATTGACTCCCTTGTTAGAACAGGTATGTGGACCAGAAATTGTAGACTTTTTCTGGCATTTTCCAAGCGGAGTAATTGACAGAACATTTTTTCCAAAAATAACTGAAGCCTCACCTGGACAGATTTCTAGTTTTATAGTTCGTGTAGACAATCATGAAAAACCCCGCAACAAGAAAATGCCCTATAGAGTTAAATGCACCAATGAGGATGGTGATTTAACTCTTGTCTTTTTTCATTCTCACCCAGAGTACCTCAAGAAGGAATTACCAGAAGGTAAACTGAGACTAGTGAGTGGGAGGGTCAACACCTATAAAGGAAAGATTCAAATCAATCATCCTGATCTAATTAGTCCTATTGAAGAGATAGAGTCACTTCCCTCTCTGGAACCTACCTATCCCCTGACAGAAGGACTTACCCGAAAAACACTGACAAAGGTTATTCAGAAGGCACTACACCTCGCACCTGATTTACCAGAATGGATTGACCAGGACCTTCTTCAGGAGAACCAGTGGCCTTCCTGGCACGATGCACTTCAGTCCATCCATGCACCAAAAACAATTAACGACCTCGCTCCTGATTCCCGCAACAGAAAGAGGCTCGCCTACGACGAGCTCTTAGCCGACCAACTTGCAGTGGCTTTAATTAGAAAAAATAAGTTTCAGGGATCTGGTCGTCCTAGCGGCAAATATGGAGCAGTAGTTAAACAAGCCGAGTCACTTCTACCATTTAAGTTAACGGTGACACAAAAGAAGTGTATTGAGGATATTATACACGACATGGTCGCCAACAAACGTATGGTAAGACTAGTGCATGGCGACGTAGGAAGTGGGAAAACGGTCGTAGCATTTCTTTCAATGATTGCCGCTATTGCAGCGGGCCATCAGGCGACCTTTATGGCGCCCACAGAAATTTTAGCTCAGCAGCATTTTGAGGCACTAAACACCTGGTGCCAGCCACTTGGAATCAGCTGTCACCTCCTGACAGGTTCAACCAACGGAAAAACTCGAGCAGCAACGCTAAACTCCATATCAACTGGGAAAGTCAATATAGTAATTGGGACACACGCTATAATACAACCAGACGTAAAGTTTAAGGATTTGTCTTTAGCTATCATAGACGAACAACATAAATTTGGTGTAGGCCAGCGGCTCGCACTCAGCCAAAAGGGAATGCACGTTGATCTCCTAGTCTTAAGTGCAACACCTATCCCCCGTACCCTGTTAATGTCTGCTTACGGAGATATGGACGTCTCGCGTTTAACAAGTCGGCCAAATAATCGTGGAAAAATTCGTACAGCGGTGAAACCGTTGTCACAAATTCGTTCAGTGATCGATGCAATTTCTCGGGCGATTAGTGCGGCTGGAAAAGTATATTGGGTATGTCCTCTAGTCGAGGAATCTAATTTTATGGATCTTTCTGCAGCCACGACTAGACATACTAATCTAGAGAAAATTTTTGGGAAAAGAGTTGGGCTAGTGCATGGGCAAATGGACCAAATTACTAAAGATCGTGTAATAAATAATTTTGCCAATGGCTCTACAGACATCTTGGTGGCCACAACAGTAGTAGAAGTCGGTATTGATGTGCCAGATGCTACCATAATGATTATTGAACAAGCTGAACGTTTTGGTCTTTCTCAACTCCATCAACTTCGAGGAAGGGTGGGGCGTGGTGAGAAATCAGGCAGTTGTTTGTTACTATATGGAAGTCCTCTTAGTCCCACAGCGCGCGCACGACTGGAGATTCTTAGACAAACCACCGATGGATTTCTTATTGCGGAGGAAGATTTACGATTAAGAGGGGCTGGGGAATTACTGGGCAGGAGACAAAGCGGATTACCACAATACAAAATAGCCGAGCTTCCGTTAGATAATGACTTATTAATAACAGCTCACAAACATGCAAAACTGATCACCAACACTGAAAATTTTCTACACCTATCCTATGGTCCTGCTCTGCGGGTTCTCTTATACTTGTTTCGACGAGATTCAGCTCTAACTCTGCTTCGCTCAGGGTAGAGAACTCTACTTTGGGCTGGGTGGCGTCACAATACCAGCAGAAACAATCATCTTTATCGCCTCCTCAACTCCCATATCCAGGACGACGAGGTCCTTTCGCGGAACAAAAAGTAGGAAGCCGGAAGTTGGATTTGGTGTTGTTGGGAGAAAAACATTTACCACGTCCTCTTTGATTTCGGATCTTACTTCCCCTGTGGTCTTTGTCGTAATAAAACCAATAGCCCAAATTCCCCGACGGGGATATTCAATCAATGCAACCTCCCTGAAAGAACGAGAAGATGATCGAAGTACTGTCTCAAAAATTTGCTTTAATGCTCCATAAACACTACGAATTACAGGCATTCGATTGAGTAAATTTTCTCCCACACGAACAACAAATCGTCCCAATAGGCCAGCGGCTAAAAAACCTATTACGGTTAAGCCAATCAATACTACTACGAGACCAATTCCTGGAATATGTAAACCTGTATAGTTCTGAAGAAGAACCTGAGGGTTATAGGGTAAGGGGATTAGGGGCACGACCTTACTATCAATCCAATTGATAACCCACATCGCCACTGTAAAAGTGATTGCTATTGGCGCCGTTACAATTATTCCTGTAAGGAAATAATTTCTCACCCGCGAAAGGTGGCTACGCTTCCTTATTGTTCTGAGGTCTACTTCTTCTTTAAGATGAGGTTCAGGCACGTTACATCCTTTTGTAAAAATTCAAGTAAATCATAGAGATTAATAAGCATAACAGAAAGTTTCTCTATTCAGTTCCCCAAAAAGAACTCCGATAGTTGTTCAATTATATCCCCTGGAGCCTCCTCGGGAATAAAATGTCCTGATTTAATCGCTCTACCTTGTACGTTAAGCGCTCGTTCCCTCCAGATAGCGATAACATCATATCTATTATGCATTGCGCCAAAGGCGCCCCATAAAGCGAGCACTGGACAGGAAATTTTTTTCGCCAAGTCGACCTTATCATGTACTAGATCGATGGAAGCACCTGCCCTATAATCCTCGCAAGTGGCATACAAAACACCGGGACGCTTAAAACATCTCAGATACTCGCCAAACGCCTCCTCGGTAATTGTATCCACTCCGTGACCCCAGGAACCGAACTGGGTACGCAAATAAAATTCTAGACTATTAGCTATCATTGTTTCGGGGACCGGGTGTCGTTGAATTAGGAAAAACCAATGCCAGTATTTTGTGGCTAAATCTTTATCAGCATCTTCAAAAATACGATATGTAGGCACAATATCTAACACGCACAGCTTCAAAATTTTTTCTGGGTAATCTAAGGCCATTCGGTGGGCAACTCGTCCACCTCTGTCGTGACCGCAGACCATAAATTCAGAATAGCCAAGAGCCTCCATCACTTCAGTCTGATCCCTAGCAGTGGCCCGTTTCGAATAGTTATAGTGCTGATCATCAGGCTGTGGAAGACCGCTATCTCCGTAACCACGCAAATCAGGCATAACTAAGGTAAAACTCTCTGCTAAACTTGGCGCCACTTTGTGCCACATTACATGGCTCTGGGGGTATCCATGCATGAGGAGAAGTGGCGGCCCATTTCCACCAGTAACCAGATTTATCTCAGTCTCCGAAACCTTAATTTTTTGTTTAGCAAATCCTTCAAACATAGCTATATCCACCTTTTCATTGTTTTTCCTCAATGCTTTAAGCGATAATAAATACTGTAAATTTTTAACCGAAGGGTCTCCTATGCATTTCTCAACCCAGGATTTGGAAGAAGCGGCTTCCTTAGTACATAAAGTTGTACCGCCCACCCCGCAACACTCTTGGCCACTCCTAGCACACCACACCGGTTGTGAAGTTTGGATTAAACATGAAAACCATACACCGACAGGTGCCTTCAAAGTCCGCGGTGGTGTAATATACATGGAGTCTCTTAAAACTGAAAATCCATCCTGCACAGGAGTAATTGCAGCTACTACAGGAAATCATGGACAGTCTATTGCAGTTGCTGCAACTAACGCAGGATTAAACAGCGTAATTGTTGTGCCACGTAATAATAGTTTAGCGAAGAATCGCGCTATGACTGCCCAAGGGGCCAGACTGATAGTACACGGAGAGGACTTTCAAGAAGCATTTGAACATGCTGAAGAACTTTCAGAGAAATTATCATTGCATATGGTTCCATCCTTCCACTTAAATCTCATACAGGGAGTGGCATCTTATGGTCTCGAACTATTTCGTTCCATCAACGATCTCCACACAATTTATGTGCCAATTGGACTTGGATCAGGAATTTGCGGAGTGATTGCCGCCAGAGAGGCCCTGGGGATCACCACCAGAATAGTAGGCGTTCAAGCAGAAGGAGCTCCCTCCTACGCGTTGTCCTTTGAGGCAAGAAGACCAGTTTCTACTAATGGCGCTAATACTTTTGCTGCTGGCCTAGCAACTCGTATTCCAATTCCTGAAGCAGTTGCTTTTATTAACCGCTATGCGGAACGAATCATTACTGTCAACGACACCCAAATATTGGAAGCTCAAGCACTCCTGATGCGAGATACCCATAACATAGCAGAACCCGCCGGAGCCGCTGCATACGCCGCTCTAATCAAAGAAAAACATAAAATGCTAAATAAAAAAGTCGGCGTTATCTTATCAGGCGGTAACGCTGAACCAGATAACTTACTAAGAATACTTTCCTCAGCTGTATTTGAAGAAAATGGAGATTATAGTCAGTGAATATTTTAAGGTATGTAATAGCTCTCTTCAGGACTCATAATATGAATTATAAATTTCTTAAAGTTTTTCTGGTTCTCACTATATTCTTCTTAGGCAGTAATGAATCGAAATCCGAACGCCTAACCTTTATGACTGGCCCTGCTGGAGGGACCTGGTATCCATTGGGAGGGGCTGTGAAGCAGCTTCTTGAGCAGGAAATTCCTGACTTGGAGATCACTGTACGTCCTGGAGCAGGCCTTATAAATATTAAAGGAATTTCAAAGAATAAAGCAGAGCTTGCCTGGGGAAACGTAATATCCACGGTGGACGCTCTTAGTGGCCGCCCTCCCTTCAACACCCCAGTCGAGAATCTTTGCAACCTAGCCGCATTTTACTATCAATACGCTCAAATTCCTGTGACAGACCCAGAGATATCCAGCATTGCAGACTTACGAGGAAAATCCATTGGCACCCTTCCGAGAGGGAATACCACGGAAGTAGCAGCGCGCAGCATTCTTAGTCTTTACGACATCTTATACGAGAATCTCAAAAAAATTAATTTTGTTTCTATTACGGATCAAGTCAACATGATGAAGGATGGTCAGATTGATGCTGCCATCCTTATAACATCAGTTCCGGCTGCTGGTATTATAGATCTAACATCGTCCCGTAAAATTTCGCTCCTACCGATTAGTGATGAGAAATTCGGGATTTTAGAACGTAAGAACCCCGGATGGAGCCGGGCTGTTATCCCCGCCTCTACCTATCCTGGACAAAATACAGATATACCCACAGCGCGCTTCCAAATGCACCTGATAGCAAGTTGTTCTGAGATATCCCAAATGACTGCCTACAAAATAGTTGAGGCTCTCGCCCGCAGAGGCAGCGAACTTAGCGCAGTCACCGCTATGCTAGAGGGATATGATATTAATATGATGTCAAAATATATTGGAGTACCCTTTCATCCTGGTGCAAAGTTATTTTATATGGAAAGTGGGATAACCTACTCCCACTGATGCACCTTCCACAAAAGTGTCGCACATGAAAATGAGTTATCTAGTCAACCGAGCAGTATCAGCTATTGCGTTATCGATGGCCGCCTACCATTTATACGTCGTGATTTTTGGAGTGCCATCAGTATTTTTCTTTCGTGGCACTCACCTTTTATTCTCTCTAGTTTTAATTTTTTTAATACATCCTTTTGGAAAAAGCCAATCTAGAACAACCGCCATAAGAGCATTGGATGCAATATTCATATTATGCTCTGTTGCATGCCTTGCACACATTTTTATAAACCATGACTATATTTTAAGTCGCTTTGCGTATGTCGATGACCTATCTGCTCTGGATTTGACATTAGGAACGGGGCTAATTTTCCTCACATTGGAGGCAACTAGAAGGGTGATTGGACTTGCCCTGCCGCTAACGGCAACTATCTTCGTAGGATATGCATTAATCGTCGATCAAATCGGCGTTGAGCAACTAATAGATCAGATGTACCTAACTACGGAGGGAATTTTTGGGATTCCCTTAAACGTTTCAGCAACTTATATGGTCTTATTTATATTGTTTGGGGCACTTGTGGAACGCTCAGGAACAGGGAAACTTTTCCGAGACTTTTCTCTAGCTTTAGCGGGCTCATCGGCTGGGGGCCCAGCAAAAGTAGCGTGTGTCACAAGTGCAATGTTTGGAACTGTATCCGGCAGTTCAACGGCTAATGTCATGACAACCGGAACATTCACTATCCCGCTCATGAAAAAAATTGGATATCGTCCTGCTTTTTCTGGGGCAGTTGAGGCTGTAGCCTCAACTGGAGGTCAAATACTTCCGCCGATAATGGGGGCTGCTGCGTTCGTAATGGCTGAGATGATGGCTGTAAGTTACATGACAGTCATCTCCATGGCGATTGTACCAGCTCTACTATATTTCATTGCAGTATTTCTAGCCGTTCATTTTGAGGCAAAACGCACGGGTTTGAGGGGGATTCCCAAGCCAGATCTTCCGAGACTAAACAACGTTCTTAAAACACGTGGGCATCAATTTCTGCCTTTACTAATAATTGTTGGTGTCTTACTTGCTGGCTTCAGCCCGCCCTATGCCGCTTTATGTGGATTGGCATCGGTGCTTCCGGTAGCTCTACTTGGTAAAACTACCAGAAGGGAAATTTCATGGAAAACTTTCACAGATGCAATGGTCGTAGGAATACGCAATACTCTTGTTGTCAGCAGCGCATGTGCTAGTGCAGGAATCGTTATCGGTGTCATATCACAAACTGGTATTGGAATCGAATTTACCCAATTAGTTGCTGGGGGCTTCAGTGAAAATTACCTTATCTTGGCCCTCATTCTGACGGCTGTTGCAGGCATCTTGTTGGGGATGGGCTTACCGACAACCCCTGCGTACATCGTGCAAGCTGCTTTACTAGCACCGGCCTTGATTAACCTAGGGATACCCCGTGAATCAGCCCATTTATTTGTTTTCTACTTTGCCATACTCTCTGTGATTACTCCGCCCGTCGCAATTTCACTATATGCTGCTAATGGTCTCTCGGGGGCAGGTCTATGGGCATCCGGATTGGCGGCAGTAAAATTGGCAGCAACCGGCTACATCATACCATTCATGTTTGTCTTTGCTCCCTCGCTCTTATTAATTGGTACTTGGGATGATATTCTTTGGTCGGTGGGCACCGCATTAATTGGGGTCATCTGCCTAGCTGCCTCATTGCACGGTTACCTGCTAAGGAATCTCAATTTCTGGTCTAGAGTTATACTATTTGTGGGTGCTCTTGGACTTCTTAGTCCTGGGTTAGTGAATGATGGAATAGGACTGGCTTGCTTATTACTCATTGTTGGACAGCAAACTATCCATAACCCAAAGAAAAATCTCCCATGACTGTGACTTCGTTTTAATTACCAATGAGCCCACCAAAAATTATACATAGACCATCTCCCAACTTCGACCTCAGAGCGAAGGGTCAACGGCCTAAGATGCTTGTTCTTCATTACACAGGTATGGAAAGTAATGCAAAAGCTATTAGCCGGCTTTGCGATGCGAGATCTTTTGTCAGTGCGCACTACGTTATTGAGGAAAATGGGACATGCTCCCAACTCGTGCATGAGGCTTATCGCGCTTGGCATGCTGGCGAGAGTAATTGGGCTGGAAACGAAGATATCAATAGTTCCTCTATAGGCATTGAACTTTGCAATCCTGGTCATGATTGGGGATATAGAAAATTCCCGGAGCAACAGATGAAAACCTTAATTAGTCTGTGTAGAGATATCATAGCACGGAATTCTATTTCCTCCCATCTTGTGCTCGGTCACTCAGACGTAGCACCACACAGAAAAACGGATCCTGGGGAACTTTTCAATTGGCGACGCCTTGCTGAAGAAGGAATCGGAGTGTGGCCCAACAAATCTATCTTGTTTGATAAAAAAATATGGCCTGAAACAATTCAACTTAGTGCATCAGATATCCGGAGGATTCAGGAAAAACTAGATAGGTTTGGCTACAAAATAAGAGCTACGGGCGCACACGATCACGAAACAGTGGCTGTGACTAAGGCGTTCCAGCGACACTTTCGAACAAATAAAATCGATGGGAAACTAGACAAGGAGATTGAAATCATTCTAGATAACTTGCTACTGCAAATAATTTAGTCTGAGATCGTCTCATAGATGCTTGCCCTAGGCCCCAGAAGCGCGCTAAATGTTAGGGTTGGCTACGATCAAGGTCAGAGCCAGCATCCTAAATTATTTTTTCAGAGAGTCGAATGATGCGTGGTACTGCTAATCCGGGAGAGAGGTACAGATGAAAGGATCCACTGTTATAGTTGGTGTAATTGGCCTTATTGCAGGCTTAATTATAGGAAATTTTCTCCTAAACCCAGGTGAAGATATTACCAACAACAAAGTTAATATAACTCCGACCGAACGGGCCGCGGAGCCCATACGCTGGAAAATGGCAAGTAGCTTTTCTAGTGAGATGGTCCAATTGGGAAGCCAAGGAAAAATGTTGGAAGAAAGGCTCCTAGTCCTCTCCGGTGGAACCATGGAACTAAAATTCTTTGAGCCAAATGCACTAGTACCAGCCCTGGAAATATTTGATGCTGTCTCGACGGGAGCGGTAGATGCTGGATGGTCCGTTAGTGGCTACTGGGCAGGAAAAGTGCCCGCTCTACAATTTTTTACAGCTGTCCCGTTTGGCCCAAATGCTGGTGAAGGTATTGCCTGGATGTACCATGGTGGCGGCCTAGAACTAATGCAAGAGATTTACGCCAGACATAACATATATTCCCAACCCTGTAATCTTATATCTCCGGAAGGCTCAGGGTGGTTCACAAAAGAAATTAAAACAGTAGATGACTTAAAGGGCCTTAAAATGAGATTTTTTGGTCTTGGCGCCAAAGTGATGGAAAAATTCGGTGTATCGACGCAATTAATAGCGGGAGGAGATATCTTTCCTGCTCTAGAGTTAGGAACTATTGACGCCACAGAATTTTCTATGCCTGCCATTGATTTAGACCTCGGATTTCACCAAGTGGCCAAGCAGTATTACTTCCCAGGATGGCATCAGCCAATTAGTATGGGAGAGTTAATGATCAACTTGGAAAAGTGGAATGGTCTAAGCGCTCAACAACAAGAACTAATCAATGCTGCCTGCAAAGAAAGTATGCTCCGGGGCTTAGCTGAAGGAGAGGCTCTACAATATCCAGCACTTCAAGAGTTAGAGGCAAAGGGCGTAACTTTTCATAGATGGTCCCCTGAAATACTCGAAGCCCTGGAAGCTGCATGGCTTGAAGTAGTAGATGAGGAAGCTGCGACTGACGAGGATTTCAAACGCGTTTGGAATTCTCTGCAAAAATTTCGAGCAGATTGGAAAATATGGGGTGATCTTGGATATCTGGACTGAGTAAAATCAAAAATATTTGTAAACGGCCCGACGTAAATGTCGGGCCTCCTTATTTACATCGTCCCTATTTTCTATCTATATTTTTACTTGAGGAAGGGAGCGTAACATTTGCAGGAATGGACCTGACGTTCCAATAATTCCCTAAAACAATAAGTGATACTCCAGCCAGAAGCCAAGAATCTATATTCTCCGAATACAGAAGATAACCTAACACCATAATTATAGGTAATCGTAAGAAATCAATTGGGATTACCAAAGAGGCCTCACTCCGACTTAATGCTTCAGCCATGCAAAAGTGTGCGCTTAATCCAAAAGCTCCTACAAAGAGTACCCATATCCATAGAGTAAAGCTGGGAGCACCCCAATTCAGTAGGATACCAATGAAGGATAAGAGCAATTGCACGTACGTCATATAAAACATAATGCACAAAGGCGTATCAGTTCGGGCCAAACTTTTAACCATCACATAAGTAATTGCATAAAGTCCGGCACTTCCCAATACTACTATAGAGGCCGTATCTATGACATCGACCCCGGGGCGCAAGATTAATAATACGCCAACAAACCCGAATCCTACACTCGCTACCCGCCGGAATGAAAACTTTTCACTTAAAAAAACCGACGCCAAAATAAGTGTCCAAATCGGGGTAGTAAATTCTAGCGCAAACACCTCTGCCAAAGGAATCATCGTAATCCCAAATAGCCAACCATATTGAGCTAAACAGTGCAAAGCACCTCTGGAAATCTGCATCTTATAGCGCGATGACTTGACCTGTGACCAACCATAATATGATAAGAGGATAGGCATCAACAATGCCCCAACAAAACTTCTCCAAAATAAAATTTGTAAAGCCGTTAATTCGACAGAGAGTTCCCGTGCAGCTATAGCCATACCCACGAATGACAAAACAGCGCCCAACATCCAACAAACGCCTGGGGGAATTCTGAAACGCTTTTTGACTATAGCTGGCCTCCAATATCAATAACAATCTTCCCGAAATGTTGCTTTGTACGCATCATACGATAAGCTTTTTTAGCCTCTTCGAAAGGAAAAATGTGATGGACCACTGGATGGAGTTTATTTGCCTGTATGGCTCTATTCATCCGCTCAAACATCGCTCGACTTCCTACATATATTCCATACAAATTAAGAGATTTTCTCATTAAGAAAGTAGGATTTACCTGGCCATCAGCCAAGATACCAATCAAATATATACTACCCCCAATCTTCGTAGATTGGATAGATTGAGTTAAGGTTCCAGCACCTCCAACTTCTACCACATGATCTACTCCTGCCCCACTAGTCAAGGCCAAAACTTCATCGTGCCAGTCTGGATTATCAAGATAATTAATTGTCTTCCACGCACCTAATGCCTTCGCTTTTTCCAACTTTTCATCGTTACTGGAAGTAATAATAGGAAGTGCACCATGCATTACGGCAAACTGAAGAGCAAAAAGTGAAACTCCACCGGTTCCCAGCAACAACACCGTATCCCCGGCAATAACACGACCCCTTTCAACCAAGGCGTGCCAAGCTGTTAGAGCGGCACATGGGAGAGTAGCTGCCTCTATATACGATAGGGATCCAGGAATTTTAATGATACCCTCCTTCTTAAATATTCCCGTCTCCCTAAGAACTCCTTCTGCAGCACCCCCTAGTGCACTATTCATAGCCGAAGAGGTAATTGGTCCATCTAGCCAATCCTGAAAAAAACAAGTCATTACCCGATCACCAACAGCAAAATCTTCAACATCTCTTCCCACGGCCACTACTTCCCCCGCACCATCAGAATTTGGGATAAATGGGTGAACCAAGCCCCTCGCCTCCGGTTTCTCAACTGTCACAAGGTCCCTATAGTTAACTGAGGATGCTCGCAACCTAACCCTGACATCACTCGGACCTAGATTGCCACATTCAATATCGGAAACTTGAAGGGAGTCGATGCCCTTGTTACTTGTTACCTGATAAGCCTTCAATGTAACCTCCTAGTTTTGTTCAACTGAAATTCTCTAACTTGGATATCTCTAATTTTAAAATGGTTTTTGACATATTTTATAGATGTTTATTTATATTAGTTGATAGATCAGTATAATTGAATGGCAGTTCAGTATGTGTGGAAGATATAGCCTGACCTCGAATACGGAAGCTTTGGCTGCGCATTTTGAACTCCAAACAACCTACACACTGAAACCACGTTATAATATTTCGCCCTCACAAAATTGCCCCATCATTACGCAAAATAAAGATAATGCCAGACAACTTCAAAATATGAGGTGGGGACTTGTACCACATTGGTCTAAGAGCTTAGACCCAAAATTCACATTGTTTAACGCGCGGAGTGAAACAATTGATAGCAAACCTTCCTTTAAGTACTCCTTCCGACATCGACATTGTCTAGTACCAGCAAACGGATATTATGAGTGGACTACTGACCCTTCCGGTAAAACTGCCCACAGAATCACTATTAAAAATGAACCCATCTTTGCGTTTGCCGGTCTGTGGGATATCTGGCAAGAGCAAAACCACACAATATATTCCTTTACTATTGTAACAATCCCTGCCTGCTCCCAACTGGAGACCCTTCATCATCGAATGCCTGCCATAATTAAACCCAAATACTACTCTGCATGGTTGGCAAATAAGGAAAATGGCCTATCCGAAGAGAATGATTCTGTTTTTACTACAACCAAACTGGGAACTAGGGTCAATGATCCACGAAACGATGGACCCGACCTGTGGTTGCCGCAATCCTGATCCCAATCCACTTATAAGGGTGCAACAACAAGAAAGAACTAAAAATGAAAACGAGAAAGTTGGGGAAAACGGGAATTAATGTCTCTGAACTTGTTCTTGGAGGTGGATACGTAGGTGGAATACTCCTCCAATCGGATGAAGAAGAAAAACTCCGCGCAGTCCAACACGCCATGGACTCGGGTATAAATTTAATTGACACAGCGCCTTCCTATGGCAACGGAGAATCTGAGAAATCCGTGGGCAACCTTCTTCCCCACGTTAGCCCTAAACCCTATCTGGCAACAAAGGTTCAGATAGATCCTCTGATCAGGAAAGATCTCGCAGGACAAGTCGAAAAAAGTATCAACGCGAGCCTAACTCGATTAAAGACTTCTTCAGTAGATCTTGTTCAACTGCATAATCCTCTAAGTAAAGAGGATGATATTAAACACCTAGGAATTGATCATCTGCTTGGAGAGAATGGAGTTATCAACGCCTTACAAAAAGCAAAGGACAGCGGCCTCACTAAATATATTGGGATGACAGCACTCGGAAACCCCGCTTCCTGCCAAATTGCCATAAAGACAGCCGCATTTGATACCGCACAGGTATACTACAATATGCTTAATCCAAGTGCTGATATGACAGTACCCAGTAATTGGACTCAGCTAAACTTCTTAAAACTAATGAACACATGTGAAGACTACCAGATAGGGATAATGAATATCCGAGTTTTTGCTGCTGGAATACTTGCCTCAACCAAAAGAAGCGGGAGAGAAATCGCTATTACCGGATCAGGTGATTTTAAATTTGAAGAAGATGAACAGCGAGCAGAGAAACTTTTTAGATACCTCCCAAAGAGCAAATACACTATGGCCCAACAAGCTCTCCGTTTTTCACTAGCGAACCAAAAGATATCCTGCGTTGTCTTAGGGCTAGCCAGTTTGTCCGAGCTAAAGGAATCCCTTTACGTTGCCTCAGCGGCACCTATGGACAACCCATCCTTGGAAAAATTAAAGCAAGTATATAACTCAAACTATACCCTCGCCGTTTAGTATTAGATTCCTTACAACTCGGCCAGACAATCGCGAATAAATCGGATTGGATGTACGGCATTTCTACCCGTTTTATTCTTAATTTGATGCCGACACGAGGTTCCAGAAGCGGAAACAGCACATTCTTGATCCATAGATCGTATTGCCGGCGCCAATTCTAATTCAACTATTTTGTCCGCCACATGGCTGCTTTTCTTCTGATACCCAAACGACCCCGCCATACCACAACATCCGGATTTTATAACTTCTACATCTACACCCGGTACTTGCGCCAAAGACCAAATAGTAGCACTCATTGCACCGGAAGCTTTCTGATGGCAATGACCATGGAGAAATACCTTGGGGTTCGCGGGAGATTTGAAATTCAGCTTACTCGTGTTTTCATCCTTGGTCCTCTCCAAGTACTCCTCTATCAGCAGAATCTTACTTTTGAATTCTGGACTAATAGATAGAAGTTCTGCCATCTCCTCTCTCAAACTCAAAATACATGATGGCTCCAAACCAACAATCGGAATTCCAAGCTCTATGTATTTGCTAGCTGATGCAACAAATCTTTGAGCCTCCGTCATAGCTTGATCAACTAGCCCCATTGATAGAAACGTCCTTCCACAGCATAATGGTCGTTGACTCCCATCTTTTTGGGATAGAATGTTAAACGAATGATTTCCGGCCTTGAGAACCTCCATGGCTGCATGAACGTTATCGGATTCAAAATAGGTATTAAAACAATCTGCAAAAATAACGACAGATGGCTTTGATACAGAATTCTTTTGACTCCGCAAGCGACTTATAGATTTAGGAGAAACCCATTGCGGAAGGGGCTGTTTTGCATCTAAACCAAACAGCCACTCGCCTATTTTACCCATTCCTGGTATTTTTCTTCCTTGGTTAGCCAAAAACCATAGACGGGAAACCATTGGAGCATAACGAGGAAAATACGCAATTACTTGATCATAGAATTCTGGTCGCTCACTTAGATATTTTTGAGCCAACATCTCTATCTTCATCCGCGCCATGTCGACGCCCGTGGGGCACTCCGAACCGCAGGCCTTGCACCCTAAACAGTATTTGAGACTATCCTGAACGCCAACGTCGCATAAAGCGTCTTGCCCAAATTTCCCTGACATTGCTAATCTTAGGGTGTTCGCACGCCCTCT
Organism: Rhodospirillaceae bacterium; assembly: GCA_002728255.1. Taxonomy (NCBI): domain Bacteria; kingdom Pseudomonadati; phylum Pseudomonadota; class Alphaproteobacteria; order Rhodospirillales; family Rhodospirillaceae; species Rhodospirillaceae bacterium. Next base: position 45,093 of record PBWV01000042.1, read on the forward strand.
AGTTGAGTGCTCTTCGTCCCGAGTTGCGCGAAAAGACGGACACATAACCCCGCCACTTAACTTTCGACAGGCCCCATTATTGTTACACATTTCCACCGCACCCCCGAGCCCTCCCCACGAACTCCAGTTAAACCTCGTTTCAGGGCTCTTAATTTCGTAGGTTTCGTCGTATCGCATTAATTTTCGATCATCCATAGATGGTGGCCAAACAATCCGCCCAGGATTCATAACATTATGAGGGTCTAAAAATTTTTTAAGCTCTTGGAAACCGCAAACCAGATCTCGACCAAACATTCGCTCATGGAACTCACTTCGCACGATTCCATCTCCATGTTCACCAGAATGCGAACCTTTATATTCCCGCACCATTTCAAAAGCTTCTTCCGCTATCTCACGCATTTTCTTTACTTCGGAATCCAGCTTCAAATTCAATATTGGTCTAACGTGGAGCGTTCCAACGGAGGCATGCGCATACCATGTGCCAGTAGTTCCAAATTTTTCAAAAATTTCATTCAAACGCCGCGTATATTCCGGAAGATCATTTAAATCTACGGCACAATCTTCAACAAAAGAGATGGGTTTTCCATCTCCCTTCATCGACATAACTATATTTAACGCCTGCTTTCTGACGTTCCACACAGCTTGTTGCGATTTAGAATCGGTTACCGCAGCCACAACACCAGGATATCCAAGATCCCCCATTAATTCAGTAAGAGAATCCAATCTCTTCTCATTTTCAGTTGCACAATCACCTGCAAACTCTACTAAAAGCACAGATTTTGGGTTACCTATCACCACATTGTCTACAACGGCTCTAAAGGCAGGAATTTTTGCAGCTAAATTAATCATTGTTTCGTCAATAAGTTCAACTGCTGTTGGCCCCAGTGAAACAATGTTTTTTGTGGCACGCATAGCATCATCAAACTTAGCAAAATGACACACTCCTAAAGTACTATATTTAGGCAAATTAGCTAGCTTGAGTTTAATTGATGAGGAAAACGCAAGAGTTCCCTCAGAACCTACCAAAATATGTGAAAAATTCGGTGAACAACCTCCTTCTTTTAGCAGTGCATCAAGATTATAACCACCTACCCGTCTCATCACTTTTGGGAAGTTATTTTTGATTACTCCACTGTATTCTTCACCCAACTTTAGCAAAGATTCCGTTATATCTTGAGGTAAACCATTTTTATAGACCTTATCACTAGGACCAAACCAGCTCTCCCTTCCATCAGGAAGTATTGCTTTTATTTCCAGCACATTATCACGCATAGTTCCATATTTTATGGAACGGGCCCCACATGAATTGTTACCTACCATTCCCCCAATCGTAGCTTGAGCAGAGGTAGAAATATCAACAGGGAACCACAAGCCCAAAGGTTTCAGAAAAATGTTCAATTGATCCAGAATCATGCCTGGTTGCACAGTTACCGTTAATTCCTCAATGTTTAAGTCGATCAAAGAGTTTAAGTACTTAGAAGTATCGATGACTAAAGAAGTATTTACGGTTTGCCCACATTGAGAGGTCCCAGCCCCCCTTGCCAACAGAGAAAAACCTTCTTTGGAGGCCAGAGACATCGCAGTCTTAACATCTTGGATGGATTTTGGAACTACTATTCCAACCGGATTTATTTGGTATATCGACGCATCCGTTGCATAACGTCCGCGGGTAAAAGTATCAAAATATACATCTCCCTCCACTTCACTCCTTATGCTTTTCTCCAGCAAGCTAAAATCTCCCTTTGCCACCCGTACCGACAAGAGCCGCCCCCCTTCTTTCTCAAATCTTAAACCTGTTGGTCCGCAACAAACTATCTTACAAGATTTCCGTTTCTCTATTATTAACCTACCATCTTTTCACAAGCAGGATAGTTTGAGCTCTGTTCAATTAAGGACACTCATAGAGAAAATATTGGCTCAAACCTCCCCCCATCGCTTCATAACTTTAATATTTTACCAACTTATGATTTGATATTTTCCCTCTTATTTCTATTTATACTATATTTTGCAGTAGTTTATAGATGTTTTCTAAGTTTTTAATAAGATTAGACGTTGACATAAAATCAGCAAATAGTACTTGGCTTCGATTATTCACCAACGATATAGTTAAATTGCTTAGGACCTGTGGGGGAATAGCTTGAACTCGCCGGCAATAAGCATGAGGATTATATAAACTTCGCAACACTTTATACTTAAAGAGACTTTAGTTCGAGGGCACAAATAGTTAGAGATTAAACTAAAAGATTTGGCAATTGCTAATCACCAACTACTGTTTCCAACTATTACTTCGTTGATAACGATGGAATGATCGGATGCTGTAGCGAATGTATGACCATGGCGCCCATGGAAACCATTTCCTAAGAACGAGATGGTACTATTGTGCGCCACGGGAGACGTATATTGCTTAAAGGACTTCGAATGGAGGGAAAGGACTTAGAGTTATGGCTTCAGGTACGGTAAAATGGTTTAATCCCAACAAGGGATATGGATTTATAGAGTCGGCAGACGGAACCGGGGATGTCTTTGTGCATATTTCGGCAGTAGAGCAAGCAGGCCTAAGCACCTTAAATGAAGGGCAAAAGCTTGAATTTGAAGTTGTCACGGGACGTAACGGGAAGTCTGCGGCTGAAAACTTAGTGGTGTCTGACTAATTCCCCGACGTTTAGCTACCTCAACGACCGATCCCCGCGGCCATGGCTATCTTAAATAATGCCAAATGCGGAACGTAGTGCAGATCCCTCGGAGTAGTGGTTAAGATGAGACTAGGCATAAATTTGCCTATTGTGGATATTGGTGGAGACCCCTTAGTCGTCAAGGACTTTTCCCAGACGGCAGAGGCGTTAGGCTACGACCATTTGGCGTTAGCAGATCATGTGTTGGGCGTAAATGCCGCCAACATACCAAATTGGGGAAACCGAAATACATCCGCTGATTATTTTCATGATCCATTTCTCCTTTTTTCCTACCTTTCGGCCTGTACCACCCAAATAGAGTTTAGTACGCAGGTCTTGATACTACCGCAGCGTCAAACTGCCCTAGTTGCCAAACAGGCTGCATGCCTAGATATACTATCCGGCGGGCGCCTCCGCTTTGGAATAGGAATAGGATGGAACAAAGCTGAATATATTGCCTTAAACGAAAGCTTTAATAACAGAGGCAGGCGTTCGGTGGAACAGATTAGTATTCTTAAGGAGCTTTGGTCAAAACGACATGTAAATATTGATGGAGAATGGCACAAAATAACTGACGCAGGAATAAACCCGTTGCCATCTGCGCGATCCATTCCTCTCTGGATTGGCGGGCACGAAGATGTGACCCTGCAACGTATCGCTCGATATGGAGATGGTTGGATCATGTTACAGTATCCTCCAGGACAGGAAGCCCAAGAGAAATTTGATCTCTTACGGGCCTATACCCGAGAAGCGGATAGACCTGAGAGTGAAGTCGGAATAGAGGTATGGACATCCGCTGTAGGAACTCCTGAGGACTGGAGAAAAGAAATTGAATTTTGGAAAAAGGCCGGAGTAACCCACATTTGTTTGAACAATTCTTTTTCACGCTATCACCACCAAGCTATAGACGACCGCTCCATCAATAGCCACACATCGGCAATGAAGTTATATAAAGAATCTGTCGAAGATCTTATTTTATAATTCCAGCGTTATTGGTTCAATTTCGGCATGGATACTCCTGAAATAATGGAAATTAGGCCTCTAGCCAACTTTAGGGAAATATTTTTTCTAGTACTGGCCCTGTTTTTACTACTTATTCCTAGATGGACATGTGCTCATTCACCAACACTCCAAGAACCCAAGAAATTCTCTACAGACCACTTCCTACCCTCCAATCAAATTACGGAAAAATTTTTGTGCCTGGAAGAGACAACTTTGAGCTCTCAATGTCTCTTATCTCTAGCTAAAAGGTCTGCAAGAGAGATCATAAACGTTGATAGCCAAAATTTTGCGAATCTTTTCATTGCAATATCGCAATCTGATCTGGATTCGCCAAATTCAGTTAACCAAACCATTGCAAAAATTACAAATCCGCCTCTTCGCGGTATAGCTCTTACCTATCTGGCACAATTACATCTACGCCAAGAAAATAGACGTGGCAGCATATATATTATGACTAAAGCCCAAAATTTTTCAAACACAAGCCCACAAGCATATGTGAATGCTTGGCTAAATATTTTGATCGGCGACCTTCTTGCAATCTTAGGAAGAAGCACCGATTCCCAAAACTTTGTTGAACAGGCGCTACAGACTATCCCGTTAATAAAAGAGCATAATACCCGCTCCGAACTCTATGCTTTGGCCGCACAAGCAAGATTAAAAAATGGGCAGAGAACTGAAGCTAAGGAAATAATTAGAACGGCAATGATGGAAGCAAAGAAAGTACGCGACCCTTACTTGAAATCATTAGCGTTTAGTTTTAATGCTCTTGCATACCATAGACTTGGGTTACTCCCTTATTCCATTTCCACCCAAGCGATAGCAGAAGAATACGCCCAAAGTTCATCTCTCCCCTCGAAGGTGGTGGCTCTAGCTTTCCTCTCTTCTATCCAAGCCAAGACAGAACAAGTTGAATCTGCTTCGAGATCCCTAAAGAAAACAATAGAAATATTATCAGTAATCCGGAGTCCCTACCACCGAGCCCTATCCTTTGCTTTCCTCGCGCAGACCATTTACTTTGCGGAAAAGGAACTCCATGGTACAAAAAGGCAAGTTCCTACTCACTAATTTTTCCAGAAACAATCTGCTCTACGTAATACCGGTAATGCGGACTTCTTATTGCCGACGCGGTTTTCTCAAGTTGTTCCTCATCAATAAATCCCATCCGAAAGGCGGCCTCCTCTGGGCAACAAATTTTTAACCCCTGTCGTTTCTCCAACGTCTGTACAAAATTACTGGCTTCAAGAAGTGAGTCCGCCGTCCCTGCATCAAACCATGAAAATCCACGTCCAAGTTGAATGACCTGTAATTTATTTTTGCGCAGGTAACAATTATTTATATCAGTGATCTCCAATTCTCCCCGCTCCGAAGGCTTTAAGCTCTGCGCTATATGACAGACCTCGGCATCATAAAAATATAAGCCGGTAAGTGCCCAACGAGAACGAGGTTTATTGGGCTTTTCTTCAATAGTGAGGGGTTGGGCATTAATATCAAAACTAATGACACCATATTCGCCCGGATTCTCAACGGGATGAGCGAAACCCATGGCACCTGACGACAATGACGCCGCTTTGGTTAAGTAATTGATCAAGCCATGCCCATAAAAAATATTATCACCAAGTATCAGACTACACGGCGCGTTATCTACAAAGTTCCGGCCAATAATAAATGCGTCCGCCAGACCTCGTGGTTGGGCCTGTTCACAATAATTAAGATTAACTCCCCACTGCGAACCATCACCAAGTAAAACTTGGAAATTAGGTATATCCGAAGGCTTGGCTATGAGTAGAATGTCTCTAATCCCTGCAAACATTAATGTCGACAATGGATAGTAAATCATCGGCTTATCGTATATCGGAAGCAACTGCTTTGACGTCGCCAGAGTCGACGGATAGAGTCTAGAACCGGAACCACCAGCTAAAATAAGTCCTCTCATTAAATCAAATTTCCTTTTGGCCATTTCATTTCCAAAAATTCGTCCACCTTAGGCCGCCAATCCGGTTGCTCTATACCCCATATATCTTTAATTTTTGAGCACTCCATAACCACATGCGGAGGTCTATCCACCATACTTTCGTATTCACCAGTGGATATCTCCGTCAATTTGGGAACTTTAATTCCCCTTTTCTCAGCATATGAAAATATTGTCTTAGCAAATCCATACCAACTGGTTTGTGGGTTTCCGCAGTAGTGATATAATCCCCACTCATTTCTGCCCTCCAAAATTCCTTCGCTAATTCTCAACAAAACTTGCGCGATAGAAACTGCTGGAGTTGGACAGCCGATTTGATCGGCAACCACCTTAACCTCCCGATGAACCGATAGGGAGGATAGTATTTTATTAAGAAAATTAGTTCCTTCCGCACTGAAAACCCATGAGGTTCTTATAATAATGTAACGATCAATAAGCTTTTGAATCCTTCTTTCGCCAGAAAACTTACTGGCACCATATACATTTTTTGGCTTCGGCAAATCTAATTCATTATACTTGCGACTTTGACCGCCATCAAAAACATAGTCTGTTGAAAGATGCAGCATCGGCAAATTATACGCCGCTGCCGCTATCGCTATATTGGCAGGCCCATCCCTGTTAACAGCATAGCATTCATCCTCAGAAACTTCTGATTTTTCCACATTAGTAAAAGCGGCGGCATTGATTATAATCGAACACTGTTCTTTTTCCACAACAGTCCTAACCGATTCCACACTTCGAATATCCACCATTGAGTGCGGCACCAATACCACTTTCCACTTGGGCATCCCTACCCGATAAACTGCTCGAGCCACCTGACCAGAGCCAAATACCAAAGCAGCCTTAGAATCCATACTACTCACCGACTTACCAACCCACGGCGCGCATGAGAATAGGAATTTACTTTTACTTTTTCCATCCAACCACGATTATTCAGATACCACAACACTGTTTTCTCCAACCCCATCTCAAAGTTCCATTTTGGCTTCCATTGAAGTTCTTTCCTAATCTTGGAATCATCCACGGAATACCGCAAATCATGTCCGGGTCGATCCTCAACAAATGAAATTAATTTAGAATAAGAGCGAATGCTGGAACTGGGGCATAAACGATCCAAAATGTTACAAAGCTCTTTAACTAAATCTAAATTTTTTCGTTCCGACCCCCCTCCTATATTATAAGTCTCACCCACCCTCCCTTTTTGGGTTACCATCAATAGAGCCCGGGCATGATCTTCCACATACAGCCAATCGCGAATATTCTGGCCACTCCCATACACGGGTAAGGGCCTCCCTTCTAATGCATTCCCAATCATCAAGGGTATGAGTTTTTCGGGAAACTGGTAGGGTCCAAAATTATTAGAACAATTTGTAATAAGAACGGGTAAACCATAGGTCTGATGCCAAGCGCGCGCGAGATGGTTAGACGCCGCTTTGGAAGCTGCATACGGGGAATTAGGTCTGTACGGACTATCTTCTCTAAATTTACCTTCCTCTCCAAGGGAACCAAAGACCTCATCCGTAGACACATGAAGGAATCGAAACACCTTTTGCTCTTCAAAATCTAGTTTCTTCCAATACCCCAGAACAGAGTCTAACAAAATTTGAGTTCCTAAAATATTAGTGCTAATAAAGTCCGAGCTATCATCAATAGATCGATCGACATGACTTTCCGCAGCCAAATGTATTATGGCGGTTGGTAAAAACATCTCTATTAATGCTGTTATCTTAGAAGCATCACGGACATCGCCCGTTTCAAAGGTATACCTGTCGTTGACAGAAAGATCCCTGATCCCATCCAAATTAGCAGCATATGACAAACAATCTACATTTAAGATATGTACATCGGGCTGGGAAAGCAGAAGGCGGCAAAGTTCAGTCCCAATAAAACCCGCCCCGCCAGTTACTAAAATTTTCATTTTTTGCTCTCTTTTGACCTGCATGAAGAAAAACCGCATAAAAAGTCGAAAGTTCCCTCCACCCTTGCCATATCCCGTGTTATTTTTGTACGATTCAATGTAATCAATGCAGAGAATAACTTTCCCAAAAACAAAATAAAATTTGTAATTCCTAAAACAAACCCTCTGCTTCTTCCTCTGTACTTAGCTTCTAGGTATAGCCTAGACCAAGCCATATGATAATAACGACGGCGTATTAGCAAAGCCCGGCTTAAATTAGAAGAGGTTCCAGACAAATGAATAGCAAGTAGATTTGGGGCAAGCACGAGTGACCACCCATCTCGTCTTAGGCGAATACAAAGATCATCATCCTCATAAAAGAGGAAAATATTTTCGTCGAATAAACCTGTTTTCTTAAGCGCCTTCATTCGTAATAGGCTAACAGCATTCTGCACAAATCCAGCACATAAGTCTCCCGAAGGGAAAGGTTCATCTTTCCTGCTACGGGATATTTCCTCCCTAGAAAATAAATCTTGGTCATGGCATCGAGTTTTATTTCCGTCTTCTTCGACTAGGATAGGAGAAATAATTGCCGCACTGTCCCAACGATCAGCTAATATTATCAATTGTTCTATCGTGCTCTGTTCAACTAAACAGTCTGGAGACACTAAAATAGCGAACTCCGTTTCAACTTCATGAAGAGCTCTATTTGCCGCTTTGCCAAAACCCTCGTTAAACCCGTTCACTAAAATACTTGCATGCGGGGCTACCTCACGAATTTTTGATACAGACTTATCCTTACTAGCATTGTCAACAATTAGCGTAGATACACCTCCCCTAAGACGTTCAAAACAGCGGTCTAGTAAATGGGCTGAGTTATACGTGACCATCACCACAGTATAGCGGTCACTGGCGTCCAATTTAGCGTCTGACGTCAGAGCGTTTTGTTTATCTGCATGCATAACCTGGGACCAATACTATTTAAGTTCGCAATAATCAGTTATTAAGAGTTAAACTTTGGACAAGATTTCATACCAACGATATAATTTCACCTGTGCACTTCAATATAATCCAATCTCATATTCACCAAACCAGATAACTATTAAAATATCAAATGACCAATTGTCGCTCATGTGAAACACCAATAAAAGCCTTCATGTCTTTTGGCCAGCAACCGCTAGCTAACGCCCTACAACAACCTGGTCGACAGGAATCTGTGGAAAAATTCTATGAATTAGCACCCGCTGTCTGCCCTAATTGCCAGTTGTTTCAATTGATAAACCAACCCCCGCCAAAAACCATGTTTACTGAGCGTTATCCCTTTCTTACCTCTTCCTCTCGCAGCATGACTAAACATTTTGAAGAATTTGCGCTAAATCTCATGACCAATCTCCCTGAAATGGAAAACGCTAGTTTTGTGGTAGAGATTGGATCAAATGACGGCACCCTACTCCAACCATTTGCTAGGTCAAAAATTAAACATCTCGGAATTGAACCATCCCCCAATGTAGCCGATGTAGCGATCAAGCGTAACTTAAATACAAAAGTCGCTTTTTTTAACAGTGATACTGCTTCGGAAATATATGAGCAATATGGACCCGCAGACCTAATAATAGCTGCCAATGTTATTGGCCACATTCCGGATATTATTGATCTTGGAAGAGGAGTTGCAAAACTGCTAGGCCCGGATGGTAAATTTGTTTTTGAAGCAGTGTACTTAAGTGATGTTTTACGAAACGTGGCATTTGATCAATTATATGATGAACATGTCTTTACCTTCTCAGCCACATCTGTTCTCAACGTTTTCAAGCAACATGGTTTAGAATTAGTAAAATTAGAACATCAAAATGTACATGGAGGCTCCATGCGCTTCTACCTAGCCCACAGGGGCCGCCATCCCGTTGATCATTCAGTCCCCTTAATTCTTCACGCTGAAGAAAAGCAAGGCCTGGATTCCTTGGAGACTTATTATGCTTTTAAGTTAGCTACAGAAAAAATTCGTCATCAGCTTACAAGTAAAATAATAGAGCTAAATGACCATGGAGCCAGCGTAACCGGATATGGTGCCACCGCAAAAAGTACCACAATTTTAAATTACTGCGATTTAGGACCAGACCACATTGAGTGGATACAAGATTCAACCAAAGAAAAACAAGGTTTGTTAACTCCTGGTAGCCATATACCGATAGTGTCGCAAGAAGTTTTCCGTCATTCCAACCCAGACTATGCTGTCTTATTCGCCTGGAACCATAGAGCCGAAATTGAAGAAAAGGAGAAAAAATGGCGCGCCAGCGGAGGAAAATGGATCACTTATGTCCCAAAGGTCAACATTGAATAGAGATATTGTCATGTTTAGATCTCTGCTGGGCACTCGTGGGCCATCATAGACTCAATACCCAAACGCGCAAACATATCTCTATCTTGAGCTAACTCCGGATTTGGAGTAGTTAACAATTCCTCACCAATAAATATGGAATTAGCTCCAGCTACAAAGCACAACGCTTGGAATTCTTCATTCATATCTTCCCGGCCAGCGGATAACCGAACGACAGACTTTGGCATAAGAATCCTAGCTACTGCAATTGTCTTTACAAAATCAAATGAGTCCAGATCATTGGATCCACTGAGCGGCGTACCTTCTACTCGAACGAGCCTGTTGATGGGTACGCTCTGGGGATGTGAAGGCATGGTAGCAAGAGCATGCAGCATATCTATTCTATCGTCCCGCGACTCACCCATTCCAATAATCCCGCCACAACATACATTCAAGCCAGCACCCCTAACGTGATCTAAGGTCTCAATACGATCGTCCATAGTCCTGGTTGAAATAATCTCCTTATAGTAGCGGCGAGAAGTATCGATATTATGATTATAGTAGTTTAAGCCCGCTGTTTTAAGCTGCTTCGCTTGATCCGCGGTCAGCATACCTAAGGTTGCGCATGACTCCATTCCCAAGGAATTAACTCCCTCAATCATTGCACAGATAGCACCCATATCGCGGTCTTTCGGATTTCTCCATGCAGCACCCATACAAAATCTAGTGGCCCCACCCTCTTTCGCCTGTCGGGCAGCTCTAAGCACCTCTTCAACCTTCATTAGAGAACTTGCATCAAGACCGGTATCAAATTTGATACTCTGACTACAGTACCCACAATCCTCTGGACATCCGCCCGTTTTTATCGATAAAAGGGTGCTCATTTGCACCTTATTGGGATTAAACCAAATCCTATGGATTTTTTGGGCCTTAAATAGAAGATCATTAAATGGAAGATCAAAAAGTGAACCCACCTCGTCTAAAACCCAGTCGTTCCTTACTTCCCCGTCTAAATTATCTTGATGACCAGTTTCCCCAGGCCGGTATCTCCTGTTGTCCATCGTGGGCTCAAGCATCCTTCAATCCTTTTTAATTCAAAACACCAAGCTAGTTCTTTTAACATGAATAGTACTTATGCCGCTTGCAAGCATCGTAATATTTTTCGCTCTCATGTGGATACGCGTATAGCACCCTCAGAATCACAGTACCAGGCCTCAAGAGTGTCGTCGACGAACAACCCACGGAGATTCGTCGGTAGCAGGTTGAAAAAAAACACTAACCTCCTCCGCCGCATTACGCCACTCGTCTAGATCTATCTTATGGTTGACCTCAAAAGAATCAAATCCGCATCGTAGGAGAAATAAATACTGGTCTCTGCGGATATCTCCGACTGCCCGTAATTCATTTTGGTAGCCATATCGTTCTCGTAGCACCCTAGCTGAGCTAAGCCCTCTGCCATCCGAGAAAACCGGGAAATCCACTGCTATGAGACTAAAATGGCTTGTGGAATCGCCTATCTCTTCAGGAAGTTCCTCAGCCTGCAGGCGGATCCCTAGAGGTTTATTGCAGTCCGCCAAACTAATCCTGTTGGCTTTCCATGTATCTAAACTAAGTAAAGGGTAGTCTACTCTCAAGGGGTCCTCCCCCTCCTCTAATATCCTCCATAAGTCCTTTACAAGTTGTCCATTTTTAAGCAGTGCCATAAAGAGATTCCTTAAATGGTTTCATGCCCACCCGGCGATAAGTATCCAAGAATCGTTCTCCACTTTCACGCTGTTCAACGTAGGTATCAACTATCGTCTCGACCGCATCCACCACCTCATCATAAGCAAAGGCCCGTCCCACAATTTTTCCCAACGAAGCATCTTCAGCTCCGCTGCCTCCGAGTGTTATTTGATAGAACTCTTCACCTTTTTTATCGACGCCGAGTACTCCAATATGTCCCACATGATGATGGCCACATGCGTTTATGCACCCTGATATCTTTATCTTAAACTCACCAATATCATGCTGCTGTTCAATATCGGAAAATCGCTTCGCAATATCTTGGGCAACTGGTATGGAACGAGCATTAGCTAAATTACAATAGTCAAGACCCGGGCAGGTTATCATGTCCGTTATGAGCCCCGCATTAGCCGTAGCTAGACCGCCGTCCATCAATTCTTTCCACACAAGATAAACCTCATCAGTTCGGACGTGAGGCAGCACTAGATTTTGCTCATGCGTAACTCGGATTTCATCGTGACTAAATCGTTCTGCTAGGTCAGCAACCAAATCCATTTGCTCCGCCGAAGCGTCGCCTGGAGGTGCCCCAATTGGTTTTAGTGAAATAGTTATAATAGAGTAGCCCGCTTGCTTATGGTCACTTACATTTGTCGCGCACCACTGAGCAAAATCAAAATTATCTCTCTTCTCTAGTTCAAATCTTTCCGGTTGGAGCCCAGTAACCGCATATTGTGGAGGAGCAAAATAAGATAAAATCCGCGTGAACTCCTCCTTGGGAACAGTTAAAGGACCATCCTTTATCTTTTCCCACTCATTTTCGACAAGAGTTCGAAACCTCTCAATTCCTACGCTATCAACAAGAATCTTTATGCGCGCCTTATAAAGATTGTCCCGCCTTCCCAACTGATTGTATACTCGAAGTATTGCCTCTAAGTAGCTTAAAAGATGTTCTTTTTTGAGGAAATCCTTAACCGTAGGGGCGATATAAGGTGTTCGACCTAGCCCTCCCCCAGCGAGCACCTCAAAACCTGTTTCGCCTGAAGAGCCAACCTTAATCCTTAAGCCGATATCATGAACACGCATTGCAGCACGATCTTCTTCAGTTCCTATAACGGCTATCTTAAATTTTCGAGGCAGCCACGAAATTTCAGGATGTAAAGTCGACCACTGCCTAACAAGTTCAGCATAGACACGAGGGTCTTCCACTTCACCGGATGCGACTCCCGCAAGGTGATCTGCAGTAACATTTCTAATACAATTTCCACTTGTCTGAATAGCATGCATTTCAACTTCAGCTAGTTCAGAAAGGATCTCCGGTACATCAACCAATTTTGGCCAATTATATTGAATATTTTGGCGTGTAGTAAAATGTCCATAGCTGCGATCATATTTTCTTGCAATGTGTGCCAATTTTCTCATCTGTTTGGATGCAAGAGTTCCGTATGGAATTGCAACCCTTAGCATATAAGCATGAAGCTGCAAATATAGTCCATTTCGGAGACGTAACTGCTTAAACTCTTCTTCATCAAGGTCTCCGTTAAGTCTCCGGGTTACCTGTCCACGGAACTGCTGCACTCTTTCCTGGACCAAAGTGTGGTCAAACTCGTCATATCTGTACATCAGTCTAGCCTCTCATCTTAGCTAAATATATGCTTATGGTTATACGGTAGGCCCCATAGCTCGAATTCTCTCCCGCTGGCTTAAAACCTTTAAGCCATCCTTAGTATCTTCGACATCTATTAAATACAAAGAAACCACTATCTGTGCTTGTTCTCCCAAAGATGCCGAACGGAGTAGTTCAGATCCATCATCAAAAGCTACCAGTGCATCTTCTAAGTCATGCGACCATTGGTGAGATGCTGTGAAATACACAATTTCACCACCTCTAAGATAATTTGCTGTAGCAACTTTTCCCATCACAACACTCCCCTCCGCGTGCTAACTTGTTGTGGTAAATTTTGCTTCTGCGAAATATTATTTGGGAGACCTCGGACCTTCTCTGCCAACTCCATTACTTCTAATCGAGATTGCCCTACCACTTCACCAATTACAATTATTGCTGGTGCAATTATATCACTTTCACTAATTAGGAGTGGAAGTGATCCCAACTTTCCAATCACCAATTTTTGTTCCGGTGTAGTTCCATTCGCAATTACTGCGATTGGCACCTCAGCCGACATGCCATTAGCTATCAAGTTCTGAGAAATATCTTTAGCAACTCCTATTCCCATGTAAACCACTAGTGTATGACCTAAATTTGCCAAGGCTTTCCAATTTAGCGCTAATTCTCCATCCCCATGACCTGTGATAAAGGTGACTGCTTGAGAGGTCTCCCTTAAGGTCATAGGAATACCCGAAACAGCACCGCATCCAAGCGCCGCTGTAATTCCTGGAACTATTTCCACCTCTACCCCATGGCTCATTAAAAAAGCTCTCTCTTCTCCACCACGACCAAAAACAAATGGATCACCTCCTTTAAGACGAACCACATTTCGGCCAGGTTTGGCCTCCTCAAGAAGAGTGGTATTTATTTCATTCTGGCCACATGAGTGGCGTCCTTTGGATTTCCCTACGAAAATCTTTTTCGCTTCTTTGCGAGCCCGTTTTAAGATATCCACACCGACCAGCCGATCATAAACTAAAACATCTGCCTCTTGTATTTTTCTGAGCGCCTTCACTGTAAGTAGCTCCGGATCTCCTGGGCCAGACCCCACGATAGTTACCAAACGAGTAACACTTCCTTCAGACATAATCTGTTTAACTAAATTAGCTACGTCTTTACGTTCTAAACCATTTTTTCTTGAGAGAAATAAACCTGCACTTTCATCTTTAAGAAGCCTTCGCCAAAATTTTCGACGGAGCTCTAATGTCGGTAAAATTTCTTTTACCGCCGGACGCATTTGAAAAATAAGATCAGCTATAGAGCCAAGATCCTGAGGCAAGGATAACTCTAACTCATCCTTTAATTTCGTAACAAGACCGGGAGACCTGCCATTGCTACCAATACCTACTTGAATACTTCCCCTATCCACTACTGCCGGAAAAGTGAATGTGGATAATGCTATATTATCAACAACATTTACAGGTATTCTTGCCGCGATCGCAGTCTCTCCAATCAGAATATCATCTTCAGAACTCTCTGTGGCACTCACAATCAATGTAACCCCTGACAGATCATAGTCACTAAAATTGGCATTAACTATCGAGCATCCACTATATAGCCCTTGTAGAACCCTCAACTCTTTTGAATGCATTGAGCCCAAAATCGTTACAAAAGCTCCAAAATCTAGAAGCAACCTTGCTTTTTCAATCGCGAGGCTTCCAGACCCTACTACTAGGCATTCTTTACGAACCAAATCAACAAACAGCGGCAAATGTCGTCTTATTTCATTTGACCTCACTCCTCTGGCTCGCCTGCCTGAATCAGATGATGCCGTAGTCATGCGACATCTCTATGCCAGGTTGATCCGTTGCCGAATTTTTCATTCACATACTTAGCTAACACCTGAATGCACTCTTCAATCGAAAGTACCCCTGTATCAATAACAAGATCCGGGTTATCTGGAGCCTCATAGGGAGCATCGATCCCAGTAAATCCGCGAATTTCGCCTCGCCTAGCCTTCGCATAAAGCCCTTTGGGATCTCGTTCTTCGCACGTTTCAATATTAGCCTTGATGTAGATTTCATGAAAACCAGTCTCCGCTATTTGCCGAGCTCGTTCTCTGTCTGCCCGATATGGCGAAATAAAAGCACTAATAACTATATTACCAGAATCAGCCACCAGTCGGGCAACCTCCGCAACCCTACGAATATTTTCACCTCTATCTTCGGGAGAAAAACCCAAATCGCTATTAAGACGATCTCTCACATTATCCCCATCAAGAACATACGACTGCCAACCTCGACGAAACAGCTCATATTCTAGAGCCATTGCCAAAGTAGACTTTCCAGAGCCTGATAAACCAGTAAACCACAAAACTCCGCTGTTGTGACCATTTGCTTCAGCACGTTGTTCCAAACTTACTCGGTGCCCTGTCGGATAGATGTGCCTTTCATCCTTTTCAACAACTCCATCCAGGACGACGCATCCACCAACAACATTATAGCTATCAAAAAGAACCCCCCTAGCAGTGGGTTCCAGTCTATCGATTGGGTCGACTGCGAACGGAGTTCTACTATGAAGGACAATCTCCGCTACTGAATTTTTCTCAATAGTTGGAGCACTCTCCAACGACAAATTGTCTAGGTCTATAACTGCCTTGATCTCACTTACTACTACTTGATGAGTAGCTGTTTGAAATTTTACCTGAAGTTTTGCACCTACTTTTAGTGGCGTTTTAGCAAACCAAATCAGCCGAACCGTTATATCATGCCCGACACTTGGTCCATTGCCGTGACTATGCACAACATGACCTCTTTCGATGAATAACTCCCTATCAAGGGTTAAGGCAACAGATTCACCAGCCCCTGCGGAAACCTTCAAGTCACTATTCCACGCCTCAAGACTGGTAATGACCGCTGTCTTCTCAGTAGGAGAAAAACAAATTTCATCTCCCACTCTCACACGTCCACTTTCTATTTTTCCCACAATAATACGACGATGATCAAATCGGTAGATATCTTGCACTGGAATTCGAAGAGGCTCCTCAATAAGCACACTACTAGACTTAAAGGCATGCATAGAAGAAAGAACATCCGAACCAACGTACCACGACATTTTACTAGATGTTTTACTTAGGTTATCTCCAGTCCGCGCCGAAGCTGGAATAATTCCCTGATATTTGATATTTAATTCATCTAAGTAAGAACTGATTTTTTGTTTTATAAGACTAAAGTTCTCCTCCTTATACTCCACTAGGTCCATCTTATTTACTACGACAACAACCTCTTTAACCCCCAATAATTTAAGTAGATAGGTATGACGTTGTGTCTGTTCCCGCACGCCCTCGGTAACATCTATTAACAACAGTGCTGCGGTTGCATTAGCGGCACCCGTGATCATATTCTTTAAGAATTCCTCATGTCCCGGAGCATCTATCAAAAGATAATCACGCTTTTTAGTCCGAAGCTCAATCTGAGTAGTGTCTATGGTTATTCCCTGATCCCTCTCGGCCTTAAACGCGTCTAGCACAAAAGACCACTCAAACTGCGTTCCGCGCCGGTCTCTCATTGTTTCAATCGCCTCAACCTTGCCGTCAGGTAGATTATCGGTCTCGTACAGCAAGCGCCCCAAAAGGGTTGATTTTCCGTGGTCAACGTGACCAACTACAACGATCGGCAGCATATTTTTTTCTTTCCCAGAAACTATTCTTTGATCTTCGGCCTACATATATCCGTCTTGCCGAAGGCGCTCAAAAGCGTCCTCCGCCTCATGATCCATGGCGCGCCCAGCTCTTTCTGCAATTTTTGTGGTCTGTAATTCTTCTATGACCTCGTCAATATCAGAAGCATTACTTTCAACAGGATTCGTAATATCTTGGTCCCCCAGAGACCGATACCGCTGACCCGAGCGAGAAAAGTACAAATCAATAATAGGAATGTTCTCCCTTTTGGTATATCTCCAAATGTCTATCTCCCGCCATTGCAAAATTGGATGAATCCTTATGTGGCTGCCAGGAGGCATACGCGTCGTGTATTGTCCCCAAAATTCAGCTGGTTGATCATGTTGATCCCATTCAGCATTCATCCCTCGTGGACTAAAAACTCTTTCCTTCGCGCGAACCGCCTGTTCATCTCGTCGAATACCAGCAAAGACACCTGAAAACCTATGCTTGTCCATTATTTTTTTTAGTCCATCTGTTTTGCGAGCGGCAGACCGTGCAGCTGGAGGAAGACTTGGGTCAACAGAACTTATGGGTGGACATTCTCCTCTAATCAGATCCAAGTTCCATTCCTTCTCAAACTTATCCCGAAACGCATACATCTCGGGGAACTTTTTTCCGGTATCGACATGCACCACAGGAAACGGAACCCTTCCGAGAAATGCCTTGCGGGCCAACCACAGCATAACATTAGAATCCTTACCTAATGACCATAACATCCCCAAAGGATGCATTGTCCTATAGGCTTCCCTAATTATGTAGATGCTCTCATTTTCAAGATGATCCAAATAATCCATTTATAGTCTCACGTCGCCCGGTGAATCCCGCACTCTGTTTTCCCGCTATCAGCCCACCTTCCGGACCTCTGCTCTCCTCCTACTTCAACAGGCTTAGTGCAAGGAGCACAACCTATGGAAAAATAATTTTTGAGAGTTAATGGATGCCTTGGCAAGTTGCGCGCAATGAAATACTCCTTCAATTGCACTGTATCCCAATTAGCAAGTGGATTTATCTTTATATGTTTTCCAACCAATTCAATGCTTTGAAGTTGCCCTCGCGATTTACTCTGAAAGCGCTTCCTACCTGTAATCCACGCGTCAAATGGATCTATGCTCCTCTCTAATGGCACAACCTTTCTGATATGACAACAGTAATCGGCATTAATGCGCCAAAGTTTCCCCTCAGGATCATCGTCAATAATTTCCGCAGTAGATGGCTTTACGGACCGGACATTGGTTAAACCCAAGTGTGATGCAAGATGATCACGATACTCTAGCGTCTCTCGAAAATGTTTACCGGTTTCTAAAAATATTATTGGAATTTCCTTAGAAACCTCTGCAATCAAGCTCAACAATACTGCTGACTCTGCACCGAAAGAGCAAACCGCAGCGATTTTCCCGGGAAACTCCTCCTTTATCATAGACCTCAGAAGAGCTGCCGCATCCTTTTCCCCATGCAATTTCCTCAGGCGCTCCTCCAACCCTGCTCGGCGAATAGATGCAAGATCAACATGGTCATCCTGTTCTAATTTAGGAATTGTATTTTCATTCATTACTAAAAGCCTGTATGGATTTGGTATTCCTTGTAGTGCACAATCTAATTGTCTATGGCCAATCTGAAACAATAGTACCAGGAAATCTCTGGGACCAGCCAGTTATTAGAGCGCACCTATTAGTAAAAATTATTGTTTCTAGCAATAGTTATGGATTATTTTGGTATAATTTTTTTTATTATGGCATATAATAAGTAAAATTTACCATATTTTCTTAAGGAGTTGGAATGGATGAAATTGACGTTAAGATTCTGAAACTATTACAGCGCAATTGTAATCTTCCAGCATCAGAGATAGCCGAGAAAGTCGGTCTATCAACCTCCCCTTGTTGGAAAAGGATCGCCAGACTTCGTGAAACAGGGATAATCAAAAACCAACTTTCCATACTAGATGCCAATAAACTTGGCTTTGGCCTAACCGCTTATGTGAGCATAAAAACTGGGGAACATTCGGGTAGCTGGTTAGATGAGTTTTCTAAAACTGTAACCAATATGCCTGAGGTAATGGAGTTTCACCGAATGGCTGGAGATGTTGATTACATGCTTAAAGTAATAGTAGCTGACATTGACTCCTTTGATAAGTTTTATAAACGCCTCATAGCCTCTTCAGCACTAAGCGAAGTTACCACTCGGTTTTCGATGGAAAAAATAAAGGAAACAACAGAATTACCAATATAATGCCACTTACTCTAATACTCACATCTACAACTTTGCTATAATTTCCCTAGCAAAAACTTTAAAATTTGTGCGCATTGAATTCCTGGGTGGCATCAATACTATCTCTTTTAATCCGGCTTCCTCGAGTTCCTGAATTCGTGCAACAAGTTCATCTGGTTCGCCCACAAGTCCACCAGATACCTTTATCATGGAAGGAGTAACAAATCGCCGCTCTTTATCCGGCAAATTAGCGCAATGCCCTTGATGAACCAATAAATGTCTTCGCTCCAGGGGCATTTCTTTTTCGACATAAATTTTATATGAATTCCAGACATCACGCACTGAGTCTATCACGAAATTATCGTGCCCTTTTTGCCGAAAAAGTTCATACCAAAAGTGCAAACTCGCCACGACCTGCGCTCCGGTTTCCTCAATCACTCTTTCCGAATTTAATTTCTCCCCAGGCCGTAAAACACATGCAAAAGTCATTACTGTTGAATGAAAATCTTCTGGTAAGACACGACCTACCTCAGCGGCACCACAATTAATTCGTTTTGAATTCCGAAGAAAAACTGATTTTGGCTCATTCCCGGCACCAATTCGACCATCCCCGTATACACCAGCCGCCCGAAGAGCCTTTGGACCATTCGCCGCTACATAGAGTGGAATTTTATTTTCAATATCAACACAGCTAAGGTCACGCTCTAAAAATTTTATAGGTTGGGTCTTTCCTTTGTAGCAATAATCTACCTCGTCTCCAGCCAATAAACCACGAACAATCCTCAAGTACTCGCTAAATTCAGTTGGTGAAACTGGATTTTGGCCCATAATCCTCATTGCCGTATGTCCACTCCCAATACCAAGAAACACTCTACCCGGAGCTAATTTGTTAATAGAAGCGATGGAGTGCGCCGTAACCGGGGCTAATCTTGTTCCCGCTATTGCTACTCCAGTACCAATCCGAAGACGATGTGTGTTTTGAGCCGCTAGACTCAAAGTAGCATAGCAATCCGACCAAATCATTTGACTATCAGGCACCCACCCACTATCAAACTTTAGCTCCTCCGGATATGGAAAAATCCCCCAATCATCAATTTTAGTTGCCACCATCCCACCAAACTTCACCCTACTCTCCCTATTCACTCTTTAAGCAATCAGCATTGTATTTCCAAAGGTAAGTAATACAAACTGACGATGACCCTCAGCCATTGATAATTAGAGCTATCTCTTCCTCAGAATAACCAATTTCACTAAGAATTTTACGACTATGCTCGCCAAGGATTGGTTGATGCTCCCTGACTGGTAATGATTGTCCGTCAAATTGATAAGCTGTATCTGGAACCTTTAATGGCCCCTCTGATGGATGATCGTACTCCCTAAAAAAATCTATATCTCGAAGATGCTTATCCAATGTCAAATCAGACAAAGTGTTTACCGGAGTTGCTGGTATATCCGCCTTGGTGAACAAAGACAACCATTCCTCAGTATCTCTTACCACTAATAACTCGGCTAATTTTTCATACAAGAGATCGATATTGTCACTGCGGCTAGCCATCGAGAAAAATCGTTCATCGGCCGCATTTTCAGGGGAATCTACGACATCCCAAAAATCCACCCAATGTTTATCAGTGTATGGAAGCACCGCAATAAACCCATTCTTAGTTTTATGGGGCAGCCGATACTTTGATAAAACCCTGTCGTAGCCCATACGTCCTACTGATGGTGAAAAAGTACCCCCTGACTGATGTTCCACGAGGTTAAAACTAACTAATGCTTCGAACATTGAGCACTCTACGTAAGTTCCCTTCCCTGTGCGCAGGCGCTTTACATAAGCAGCAATAAGCCCGTTAGCAGCCATTAACGCCGCCGTTTTATCTGCAACAATAGAAGGCACCATCTGCGGCACCCCATCCCTTTCTGCAAAGATACCCGCTAAACCAGAGTTGCATTGAATAATGTCATCGTAAGCGGGCCTGCCCCCATAAGGTCCTGAAGCCCTATAACCATGGAGGCCACCATATATGATTCCTGGATTTCGCTCGCAGACCGTTTTTGGATCAAATCCAAGAGTCTTAATTTTTTGAGGTCTAACATTATGAACAAACATGTCACTTACGGCTATTAGCCGCCACAAAACATCACGACCTTTCTCTGTTTTCAAATCCAGAACTAGGCTACGTTTATTTCGATTAGACCCCAAGAAAATGGAACTCATCCCTTTATTTCGGGACGGACCAATCCGCCGCATAGGATCCCCACCGGGAGCTTCTATTTTTATGACATCAGCCCCAAAGTCACCCAATAGTTGGGTTGTGTAAGGCCCAAAAACGACCGTGGTAAGATCTAATACTTTAACACCAGAAAGAGGTAAGTTTTCCTCAGAAATCATGCTGCGATTCCCTAATTGAGTTGAAGAGCTCCTCAGATGACTATAATGGTAGGTAATGCTTTAGCACTTTCCAACCCTCTAAGGCAGCGCCCTCTCTTAGAACATCCTCCTCCGATTCGAAGTTGCTCCGACTTATTTCCTTCAAGATCTCCAGAGTATGTTGTCCGGGCCGTGGTGCAGGACGTAACTCAGCAATAGAGAAACGTTCCGGCCGCACCCATGTTGGCTCACAGATAGTTGCCTGATATCCAGAGGGATGATCTCCACGTTTTAATCTAAATGAACCACTGTTCATCCAATTTGATTTCGGTTCCCCTTTATCACGAGTCCTCTTACTACGTATTTGTGCTAAAGTTTCAGTCTTAATAATGCTGGCACCTGCAAGGTGACTAATCTTCCTCTGTACCTCGTCAAACCTCATTTCTGCAAGAAGTTTAGAGAAAGAATAAATTGTTGCCCCTTCGACACTAAGTGAAGAAGCAAGCCTTCCTTCCTCTTCTGGACGACAACCTAAATACGCCCACCCGTCGGCCAACCTATAAATCCGTTGCCCAATGCTTACTCCCTGCGCCTCCTGACCTGAGACCTCATTTCCAGGCTTAAAGTTGGAATGTGTTACCATAAATGGGAACTGAACTAACTGAGCTCCCATTGCGAGAGAGGTCTGAACAAAAGCGCCGCCCTTACCCCTATTTTTTGCAAGCAATGATTGAACAATTCCGTTAACAGCCAAAAATCCTGTCATATAGTCAACACAAGAAGCAATCCCATGAAGAGCCGGTCGCTCGGGGCTTCCGTATCTTGCCATTATTCCACTTGCAGCTTGCAAAACTGGATCAAAGGATGGATCATCCTTATAAGCGCCCCCGTCTACTCCACCCCATGCGCTGATTTGGCACGAAATTATATCTGGTTTTATTTCTCTCAGTTGCTCGTAACTAATCCCAATTCTCTCAGCTGAAGAGTCTAGAAAATTGTGCAACACAACATCTGACTGCTTCACCAATGAAGAAAGAATTTTCTTACCTTTCTCTGTTTTCAGGTCAAGGATAATTGCTCGCTTACCCTGATTAACGTCGACACCAAACCACATAGTTGCGTACGGACCTGCGAACGGTGTTGGAGCATCTATCCTAATCACATCCGCTCCAAATTCTGCCAAGGTTCGCCCAGCCGCAGGACCCGCTATGATATTTGAAAGATCAAGAACCTTAACACCAGTGAGAATTGGCTTTGAGCTCAGGTTAGCAGATAGTTTTGGGGGTTCTTTTTTTTCAGATAGCCAGTCAACCTCACCTTCAATCCACGATGCTGAACTCAAGTCCGGAGAACAAATCTTACTCCCATGGATATTTAAATAGCGGTTTGGCTGCCGTATTACTCCCAACCCTGAAGTCTCGAGATCAAGAGTTACACCAGCCTCTAATAAAACCGGATCTTGCAACCACTCATGCGTGGTTTGAACAACGCTGGCAGGGACATTCGCATCCCTCAACAAATGCTCCCACTCCTTAGCTGATTTATGTCGAATTCTTTCCGCAATTAGGGTGATCATCCGACTCCTCCAAAATGTTGTCATCGAATGTGCCGAATTAAGATTATTACCAGCTTTAGACTCACTATAAGGACTTCCCGCAGTCATGCCCTCTGCGAGCAGTAAATCATAAACACCAACGACCTGCAAAAATGATCGCGTATGGGCAATGTGATCAGAAGCAACAACGAACAACAACTTTCCATCTTTGCAGACATAAGTGTTAAAACCTGGACGAGCATTAGAATTTAGATACTCTTGAATCCGAACGACGTGCTCTTTTGAGAGATTTTCGCGGACATCTCGTAGTATAGGCATCATTATTTTACTGATAGATTTGTCTAGCGCTGGAAAATCATAGTGAGATGGAGCGCCGTCTAATTCCGCTATTAACAAAGCCATAGCAGACATGACTGCATCAGCAAGCGGAACCTCAAATTTCTGACCTAAACCAGTCTTTAAGTATCCAAGATAACCAAGCCCCGCAGCTACTGCACCCAAAATTCCACCATACGCGGACGCCATTGGTATTCCTGTATATATTGGCGCACCACCGATTAATCTCCCTAATGTACTTAAGTCAGTATGAACGCCTGTCGCGCCAGCTATGCTACCTTCCCAAGCTGCCTCATCCCTCCTTGGATCGCCGGCGGCAAAGCCCGGAAGCGAAACATACACCAGCCCCGACTCATCGCCACCTAAGTGTTCATAACTAATCCCCAAGCGTTCCACTACACCTGGTCTCATATTTTCAATTATCACATCTGCCGATTTAGCTAAAATCGTTACCTTTTTAAGACCATTGGATTTTTTTAAGTCCAATTCCAAAAGGCGTTTTGACCTATCTATTACAGGGTCCGATGGGTGAGAAGTTCGAGAGGGCCGCACAATCTCAATTACCTCGGCACCTTGTTCTGCTAGTAACATAGATGCCACCCTTCCAGCCCAACCTATCCCCATGTTGAGCACCCGTATATGAGAAAGTGGATTATTCGCTTGCATTATATTTCCTTACTAAATTAGTTCTTTGAAGAATCCTCAAAAAACTTTTTTGGGATTGGGAAGCCAAACCAACCAACCGGTCTGCAATTTCCATAAATAACAAAATTAATTTTTATTCATAATATCTGCAAGGTAGTGAAGTGAACTAGCAAACTGCTGGGTAGTCAAACACGAAAGGCGCGCCCTTGTCGCTATTAGATGGGTCATGCCTAATTTTTCCTTGTACAAAAAAATCTTTTCCTCGACCTCTGCGGGTTCTCCTACTAAAGCCCAATCATCACTGCAGGACTTCGCCGACTCACGGATCGCCGATACTGGGGGCCCCACTCTGCTTCTTGTTTCCGCATCCAGCTTTTCCCTGACCTTGGTCAATACGCTAGCCTTCTTACTAATAAATACTGTTCGCATGATAGGCCTGGTTGTAGACCCTTTGGGCCTAGATACCTCCTGTGCGTTCCTATGAATAGCGTAATTAGCCTCCAATGCTACCAAGGTTTCAATTGGAGAAGCTAAATAGGGAAATCCTAACCGACCGGCTTGTTGAAGGGCCTTAGGCCCAAACGCTGCTATCCAAACAGGGGGATACGGGCTTTGTACCGGAAGAGGAGAAAGATATGCGGGCTCTTCTGTGTCATAAATAGTATCTATGGGGTCTCCTGCCCACGCCTCTAACATAATGTTTAGGGCATCTTCAAATAGTTCTCGTTTATTCCCAACAGAAGTTTTGTAGGCAGCATATGTTTTTTTCTGATACCCTCTTCCCACTCCTAGGATAATCCGTCCTCCCGACAGTTGATCTAATACAGCTACTTCTTCCGCAACCTCTATGGGATTCCGAATTGGCAACAGATAGGATCCCGTGCCAAGAACAAGTTTAGTAGTTTGTGTGGCAGCGGCAGCAAGCAACAGCAATGGTGAAGGAATACTTCCGCCAGTTACAAAATGGTTTTCCGGAAACCAAAAGGAGTGAAACCCAAGAGACTCCGCCTGCATGGCCTGTTGGCTGACAACCCTTGCCGTTGGAATGGATGTACCCAGCCACCCCGCCACACCAATTTTTAAATCAAGTGACATACACCCAATAATTGAATCATTTATCTACCAACCCTTGAGTAAATCTTTGGGCATCGCTTGCAGCATAAGAGGCAACCATGGAATCTGCCTCAACCACCTTCTCAAGTCCTGCCAACAATTCTTCTAAACGGCTATTAGGAATCGCGCACGTTAACTCATCATTTTTCATTCCCGTCCGAGCCCGACTTAACATACAGCCGGCACTAACAGCTATTTCATTATCCTCTTTAGCCAATGGCACAATGTGACACTGCGGCTTGCCTTCAAATAACAATCCTGGTACGGCCGCTTGTATCTGCATGACCTGTTTGGCTATTAGTCTCAACAAAATGACATTTGGCTCATTAGTTACATCACATAAAGGGCCGTAGATGATATTTTCGTATTTTGAGTGCACAACTGGAATATCAGGAAAAATTTCTGGACTTACCCAACCAGACTCACAAACCGCCTCTACATCCACATTTGATGCGACATCATCAAGTGTTTTCAACCCATGCGTTAAGCTACCAACGCTACAATTTCCATGATCTTCGGGCGTAGTCGCAAATGTTCTCTCAACACCTTCCATCCAAAACACACAACCCGCAGAAACCGCGCCAGTCCGGCCATCTTTGGTCTTTTTAGGATAAGCTACCTTAAAATCCTCAATCTGGTCCGATTTTGAGTTAGAAAAAGTGATAGCTAACGGAGGCACCTTTATGTTGAGCAAATCAACTAAACGTGCGTGGAGTTGTCTGTAGTTTCTCAAAGTACCAAGCCTTTACAACAATATGTTTGAAAGCATCCAAGAGAGGCGTTTACATTCCTGTAGGTAAACCAATTTAGACTTAGTATTCAAGAGAATAAGCTGTTGCTATCGCGGAAAATCTCAGATGATATCACCATCCGAAAAGTTGACTGCCTGATTTATCACAGCCACCACATCTAATTCCCCGCTGAAATCTGCTTCTGAGGTCCCTCCTTCTTGATATCGCACTATTACCGCATCATTGAAGCTCGCCTGTTCTTCATAAAATATCAGCAAGCAATCAGTATTAGCCGCCCCCTGAGTAACTTGGCTAGAACTTCCAGTAAGATTGGTTGAAGAGTTGGTATCTTCCAACAATGACTCAATAGCCGATTCAATTTCAGATGCAGACGCCGTACCAAATTCTAAGTCAATAGTACGTGTAGTAGTTTCAAATTCCACTACCCCTGTGGAATCACCTGAAATGTAATCGGTTTTTCCACTGGAAGGAATAGCCGATATATCATTAATAGTTAGATTGTTGGATGAACTAAGTGTGGTCCCATCACCTGAGCGAAGATCCGATTTATAGTCAAAAATATCCGATTCGGAATAATTACTATCTGCATCCTTTCGGCCAGTTGTCGCCCACCCAATAAACCCTCCCGTCCTTCCGTTACTTCCCTGCGAAAAATCCGTACTACTGTCAAAACTTACCGTTTCCTGGGTGTCAGTAGACACTGCTATGTAATCGGAATCAAACATAACTATGGACTGAATATTGGTGAAGGTGACACCAGAGAAGTCAAAACTCCCCAACAAATCCATACGTTCATCAGGCTTTGAATTGCTTCCCACTGTGCCCGTAATGGCACTAAGGCCGGTAAAGGTTGAATTACTGTCTATAAGAAAGGTCTGAGACTGAGATGTCTCAGCAAGTGTTATAGTATCCACTTTGGTGAAAGTTTTATCACGTAAATCGACAAAACCTTGATCGCCGTTCAATTGCCCAATTTTTAAATTATCACCAGTTCCATTTCCCGCTGTGATAGTGGTTAAACCAGAGAAAAACAGAACACTGTTATTGGTAGTTATTTCAACACCTGTAGAAACTCCACCAGCCACATTCCACACCTCCAAGGTTGCCAATGAGGTGCCACTATCCGGAAACTCAAGTTTGGTCACACTAGTAGATGAAATATTCAAGGTATCCGTTCCAGGGCCACCTGAATAATTAGCTCCACTTGTTACATCAGAATTACTAGAGATAGAGATAGTGTCATTGCCAGCCCCGCCTGCGATAACATCATTCCCACCAGATGGACGAAATTCATCATTGCCACCCAATCCTGACAGCGTGTCGTTATTACTTGTGCCAACAATGATTCTTCCAACATTATCGTCAGCATCGGTAATAAATCCACTACCACTCGTCGGGCCCCTCAATTCACTGATGGCAGATGACAGGGTCACACTGCTCAGGTTAAGGCTTCCATCAGAAGTGCGCAAAATCGCTCCCGTCACATCATCATCTATGCCATTAGAGTTCTTATCAACTCCTCCAATTCTGTCAAAACCCAGAAAGATTGTATTTCGAGCTTCTATAATGGTGTTATTCGCGAAAACATTCAGAGTTTCAAGGCCCGAAAGGGTCACAGGATCTAGATCAAACGTCTCTCCAGTGCTGGTAGAAGAGTTTCCTATCTGAAGCACATCACCCGTTGTTGTAGTATTTGTCCCCCCCGCAATCAGACTACCACTAAACGCTATGCCGTCAGGATCTGGCACAATAAAGGTATCGTTCCCTGCCTCTCCCTCTAGAAATTCACGGAATGGGCCATCCACAATGGTATCATCACCATCTCCTCCACTTGCTCCCGCGTTTCCAATAGTTGGCCCCATAATTATTGTGTCATTCCCTCCCTTGCCAAAAATAACGAAGCCCCTGTGATCCGACGCATCCACATCAACCGACACAGCAGATCCCCCGGACCCGTAGGTGATATCTGCCGCAGAAGTTCCATCTCCTGTTACATCAAGGGTGTCAGCTGAGTCGGTACCAGCAAGTACATTCCCATTCCCACCCGTCCCTACCACTCCTTCTGGAATAATTATAGGGCTGCTGGAGGTGCCGTCGGAAAGCTTAATTTGCTCTATAGTTGAGGTTGTAAAACTTCCTGTTAGCCCACCATCTTTAGTAGAATAAGCACCTGAAAAACCAGCAAAATTAAACTTAAATAAGATGTTATCAAGTTTTTCAAACGTCAACTCGTCCGTTTCGCTACTCCCCTTAAATACATCGCTTCCCCCTAAGTTTACTCCTTGTACATTCTCAAAAACAGTACCTACCCCTTCAGGAGCCTCTCTAACATCATCTCCTGTAGAGCTTTCGATACTCACTCGGAACTTTTTAACAGCACGATCTCCACCACTTCGAATGATATCAATTATTTTTTCGTTCAAGGCGTCTTCTAACTGCGCAGCGAGCTTAAGGGTCGGATTGAAACCCGACACAGCAAGATTATTTCCTATATAGTCAATTAAGGGCCTCCCGTAGGAATCCACGGTTGGGCCCTTTCCAAGACCTTGTCCCTCCACGTGGGCTTTGTGCGCAGCACGATAGGCGTCGCCTATGCTTCCTCCTTCACGTAAAGCATCCACAAAAGCTCTCTCCTGAGAGCTATCGCCACTTGTGGCTTCAACTAACGTTGTAAAACCAGCTGTATCCTTGCCACGAAATGCATCATTAATTGCATCGAAGGAAGATTTGGCGGCTACATTGAGCTCCCGAATGGTAGAGCCTTGGGTCTCAGACCGGATGGCTTCACGTATACTAGCCCCACCTTCCACGGCCCCTTCTATACTTGCTCCCGTTACAGCCTGTTCTGCAGCCAATGCAGCCTGTTCAGCCGAAAGTCCTTGGCGAAGAGCTTCTTCAAACGTCTCACTGGCCAACTCTTGCTCTTCAGTATTGTTTCCGAATCCCTTAGCTGCGGCCCGAAAAGCCTCCTCTTCCGTCGCACCTCCCTCTATCGCTTTCTTAAATTCATCCCGCGCTTTATCTATTCTAGTAGTTCCATTATCCCTCACCGCCCCATTATTTTCACGGTCAGTATTTTGTCGACCTTCATCTGCGGCGGCGGCTCTATTATCTCTCTCTTCTCCTCCAGAGCTTTCAACCTCATCTACAAGCTCCTCCTCTATTACTTCCTCACCCTCCTCCAAGAGATCGTCATCACCCTCTGTCTTTTCATCGTCTTCAAGCGACTCATCCTCCTCGGACAACTCTCCGTCTAATGCCTCTTCCTCGGAGGACTCAGTCTCATCATACGGCTCGTCCTCCAAACTCCCCTCTCCGGGGGCCTCCTCGCCTTCCTCACTCACCTGATCCGAGCTTCCCTCATCTGCATCGTTATCCGTCGAGGGCAAATCCGGCAGGGTTTGAGCAATGTCTCCGTACAGATTTTGAATTTCAGACTCAGCTAATGTAGTCGGAAGAGGTGGAGCCTCAAATAGGCTAGTAACGATTGTAGTAGCAAAGGGCTGTGACATAACCTGAACGCCTGCTTCATTACTAACAGCAATACTGCCCACCGTTCCCCCCGTGTCCGGCAATAATGTTACTGAGTTCTCAGAGCCTTCCGCTGCCGCCTTACCAGCAACCGTGGTACCTCTTATGCCAATGGAGAGGACAGGGGTTTTAACGATCATGGCGTCATCACCTCCGTCAGCAATTTTACCCGACACAAATGAAAAGACGCCCTTCAGTACGTCAAATGAACTCCGTCCAACCCCCTCCCCGGGTTGATATACCAATTCATCAATAACCATTCTTCCAGACCCACCCAAAGCGAAGGTCGATTGATCTATAAACGTGATACCCACACTCGAATCTGATTCTGTCTCAATAACATCCCCAAGAAATATTGGTATTCCTGGTGCAGCTTGGACAGTAGCTCCATCTAACCTAGAAACAAATGCTTCGCCTTCCAAAGTATCAACAACACCTATTACTGCCGTGCTACTGTTACCTTCTACTTGAGCGAATTGTCCTGGGCTTATCGAACCAGCAAGTTTTTCTGCAGCTGAGCCACGAACAACCACCTCGCCATTCTCGGAAAACAAGTCCGGCGCCTTTCCCTGAGAGAAATAACCTTTTACGAAAACCGATTGGCCTCCACCAGATAAAAGAAGATCTGGTCCCAAACGATCGTAGTAGGCATTCAATACAAAATCCCCACCCGGAACCAACAAGCGGCCTGCATTGGCCCCCGCGTCGAGCACCACAGAGTTACCTGTATCTAAGGTCGACGCAACCGCCCCTTGACCTGGGCCAAATTCTGTCTGTGATAACGCCACTCAGAACACTCGAACGCTATGAAAAATGAAGGCCTATTAAACCACACTTCATTTTCTCACGTGCCTACGTAAATTTCAACGAGGGGGCTACCAGAGGTTACTTTTAACGGCACAAAACCATATGAATGCAATCTATACCGCTTATTCCGAGAATAATATACTGATCCCTCATGTCCTGCAGCAGGTTGATCGGTTTTCTCTGGACACCGCTGATCAAAGCATAGCGTTGTCGCTAATTCTATTTTAGGCGTGCACAGAGCTCAAAGAGCTCCTTGATGGCGGTAATTTGATTCCCTCGCGCGGAGGACGGAACCAAGATTGGCGTTTTTATTCCCGTGGAATACCACTCTTCAAGGCCTTCAAGTATTCTAGAAGGGGGCCCATAAAGAGTGACATCCGATAGCCAACGATCGCTGAGACATTTTCCAATTTCAGCTAAATCTTCTCCTTTTGAAATCTTCTCTTCCACCCCATTCATTTCTTCCTCATAACCCGCCTCTTTCCAATAGTTTCTATAATTTGGCAGGAGAGCATAATTAATCAGAGTTTTACGATTAACCTCAGCGGCAACTTTCACATCTTCACAAATGCAAGTAGGTATCATATCACCAATAAAGAAATCTGGATCACATCTCTGACTTTCTGGTAATATGTTGAGAGATGCGCCCATATGGGACCTGCTCCCATTGGCAAACACCATACCGTCACCAATTTCTGATGCCAAGGCAATCATTTTTTTTCGAAGGGTTGCCAATATAATAGGTGGCAACTCCCCAATTCTTTCTGCAGCCTGACACTCCTCCACAAACTTTCGAATATCGGACAATGGTTTACCCACCTCAATTCCATGCCGTTGGTGTGAGGGGCTGTGGGCAACCCCCACACCAAACAAAAATCTTCCAGATGAAACTTCATGAATGAAAGCTGCAGCCTGAGCCAAATCAAGTGTTGACCTAAAATAAATCGGGCAGATAGATGTTCCAATGGGAATTGATTTGGTTATGCAGGCTACGGCAACCGCTAGCCCCATATTATCTNCAAGCGAGGGCATAAAAATTCCAGCAAATCCCCTTTCCTCCGATTCTTTAGCGAATTCCAATATTTGATGTCGCCTGCCAGGCATTGCTGCTAAAGAAATAGCAGGAATTTCCAGTGACATATGCTCATACTCCAAGGTTACCGTGAGTCCCAAATTTCTTCCTCAGGAAGATTAATAAGTCAAGTACAGATCCTGACCAATTCCAGGAAAGCCTCTATAATAGGCTCAGGAGGATGTGATGGAAATTGGATTTTTTAGTTACAACACCGACTACGGGCTTAGGCCCGATATTTTGGCTAAAGCTCTAGAAGAAAGAGAATTTGGCTCTCTTTGGGTCGGAGAACACACCCATATTCCTGCAAAGCGTGAAACACCATTTCCCGGGGGAATTGAACTTCCACGACCATACTACCACATGATGGACCCCATGGTTTCACTTGCTATAGCCGCAAGTGTCACTCGTAATCTCAGAGTTGGAACGGGAATTAGTCTTGTAGTTCAACACGACCCCATAGTGCTTGCTAAATCCATAAGCACTCTGGACCATCTTTCGAACGGACGTTTTGAACTTGGAATTGGCGGAGGATGGCTTAAAGAGGAAATGGAGAACCATGGTTTTCCTTTTTCTAAACGATGGAAACTACTACGCGAACGTATTGAGGCAGTCAAAGAAATCTGGGGTAACGACCAGGCCACTTATTCCGGAGAGTTCGTAAACTTTGAAAACATAATATCAAACCCAAAGCCAATCCAGAAACCACACCCTCCTATTCTCATGGGAGGTGCCACAAAAAATTCCTTAAAACGTGTTGCCCGCTACTGTGATGGATGGATGCCAATTGACGCCCTACTATCAAAACCAGCTGAAATGATAGCTCAATTACATTCATTTTTAAAAGATGAAGATCGTGATCCCAGCACACTACTTTTATCGGTATTTTGCCAACGCAATAGAGACCTCAAATCCTTAGAGGCCTATGAAGATGCCGGATTCACCCGTGCTATAATTGCTCTTCCCAATAAAAACCAAGATGAAACCCTGCGTTTCATAGACAGCTACATTGTGAGAAATTGAGGGAATCAGTTTGAGAAGGATTTCAACCTGGTTTAGGTAGCTGCCTCGTTGTAGGGCTAACTCTATACGCNCTACATGAAATGGAGCGCAGGCCAAAATGATATTCNGCTCGATAAANACTTCCCCCAAAGTATAGAATAGTTTCGTATCCTCCGTTTTCATTACTCCGCATCCCGATCACCCTTCCCTCGTGCAACACTCTTTTGCAGAGTTCCATGCTCGTGTCGGAGCCCAGGAGATGCCAGTCAGAATCGCTGTGGTCGCCGTATGTCTCNCTGAGATTAGAACAAACCAGGACAACAAATACTACGACTAGCCGCCTCAACATTATTTACCTCCCNAAAAGTCANCGTCTTTGAGATTGCCGATTAGCTTGACTGATTCTATACGCCTTACATCCAGTCAATTGTTGTCCNAATTGAAACTCTATCTGNTACAGGTTACCACCAAAATANNGGGCTACATTNTAACCATTGTTAGCGTTTNGCTGCATNNCNACCAACCTGCCTTCGTTCAAGACACGTTGGCAATGNTCTATGCTTCCTTCCGATTTCAAGAGATGCCACTGNAAATNACTGTGTTCTCCATAAGCNGCCGATGAAAGAAAAATGCATAGTACTCCCGATGCAAAAATACTCTGTAGCACTCCTAACATTCTATCCCTACGGTAAAAGACTTTTCTGTCNAGCCAATAAAATCATCGAACGGAAAACAAGAACTATCATCAACCAAAACTTACAAGTACTACAAGCCAATTTTCCGGCCTAATCCCTTTGGCATGNGAGAATCACTATCCTCTATATATTTTGCCGCAATATTCTCACGGATACCGTTAGGAAAATTTCTAATTTTCTTTTCACAAGATCTACGTGAAGCACAAGCATTTCACATTCTGCTGCAAGAAATCCATGTTCATAGTGCAGCATCTCCTGCCACAAGTGTAATCCTTTCCTATCATAATGAATAATTTGGTGCCGAAAAGTGAGAACATCTCCCTCTACGACCTCCTCTAGATACCGAATTTGAAGATCTCCCCAGAAGACCCCACAGCGATGTTCTTTCACATAGTCATCAGAAATACCAACCTCTGATAGATATGCCGAGNCTGATTNATCGAAGGCCAGNACATAATAGGCGGAATTCAGATGGCCACTACGATCGATCCACTCCGACCGAATNGTTTCAGTATACAGGCCCTTCGGCGACCCTAGCCCCTCGNTTCTGGCTTCCCCCGAATCAATTTCTCCTTCATCTCGCAAAAGATCTAACTAAACATATAGCAAGCCTGAAACCAAAGAGGCATACTAAAAAGCAAAGTAACATTCATTTTTAGAATCATGGGAAGTGCCCGTTCTAAAATTACAGAAGGAAAAAATTCTTTGACGCGTGAAATAATAATGCCCATAGAAGCTAGCCATATCATGATGTTTGCTCGTTCCATTGGAGATACTAATCCTATTTACTACGACCAGGCATATGCAGAGAAGGAAGATACTGAGGGAATTATTGCTCCGCCTACCTTTGCCAGAGCTGTTTCCCAATTTGACCCGGACTATGAGCTCCGGCCCAAAGCAAATGAGAAATGGTTTGGTTCGGGGAAAGCCCCAACTGGAATTCAAAACAGGGCTAAAACCTCTGGAGGCCTGCATGCAGAGCAACATTTTGAATATCATAAAAATCTAAAACCAGGAGACCAACTCACGGTCCGTTCCAGGGCGGGGGAGACCTGGCAAAAAGATAGTAAGCGGGCAGGCCGACTAAAGTTTTCGGAAACCATACAAGAATTTTGGGACCAAGATGGCGAACTCGTTATTACTATGCGTTCAATTGTGGTTCACACAGAAAAACCCGTAGAACAGAAATGAGACGGATTCCATGTCCTTGAAAACTAAAGACCTGAAATTAGGCGATGTATACGAAGAACTTGTAGTTGAAAATCTGAGCAGAACTCAACTGGTAATGTACTCCGGTGCCTCGGGAGATTATAATCCTCTTCACACTGACGAGATATATACTACGGAAGTAGCGGGATATCCGAGCGTTTTTGCTCACGGAATGCTGAGCATGGGCCTTACTGGAAAGATGTTAACCAACTATGTAGGCGATGGTCGCTTAACTAAGTTTGGTGTCCGCTTCACCAGCCAAGTATGGCCGGGAGATACTCTCACCGCATCAGCAACAATTACAAAAATATACAAGGAAGGGGAGATAGACTTCGCAGATATCGATGTAGTCACATGCAACCAAGAAGGAACCGTAGTAGTAAAAGGTTACGCAACCGCATCTCTAGAGTCTTAGCGGGCCAACTAGCATTCCGAACAGCTAATGCCCGTTACGCTAATCGATCGCTAAGGGTACCAAATAGCTCCCGGTCATCTATAACCCGTCGCGCCTTGTGGTCTGTTCTAGTTAACATATCGGGCTCAACAACCTCAGTCTTGGCCCTGACACCAAGAACCTTGCGAAGTGACTCGGCGGCAACGGCTCCTAATGCTAATATAGCATCCTGACCTTTTTCATAGATCTCTTCAGTAGCATCAAACTGAACGAGTAGTTCATCCATGGCACCTTCCCGGCTAATAATTATCCGGTGTTCTCCAACATAACCGTCCACTTCGTTCAGCACCGCATCAATCTCTGACGGGTATATATTTTCACCACGCACTTGAAACATGTCGTCTATTCGTCCGTACACTCCCGCTGGCAGCACTGGATAGGTGCGACCACAATCGCTTGGCCCCTCCTCTCAGTGAGTCAGATCTCCGGAGGCCAGCCGAATCATAGGTTGAGAAGTACGTTCCAAATGAGTGTAAACTGGAGTACCACGTTGTCCCCATGAAACTCGCCCATACTTATTTGGATCACATACCTCGTGGTAAACCATATCCTGGAAGAGAACCATTCCACTTCCCGAACCATCAGTGCCTGCCGCACTCATGAAGGGGGTCATCTCTGCCATAGTCCCACAATCGAAAACTCGGGCATTATAGGACTCTTCTATGCGTTGACGAATTCCGGGGATTGAAGCTCCCGGCTCACCGGAAAAAAACATTGCCTTGAGACCAAACTCAGAAGCATCTACACCTTCATCCTTGGCAACTTCGGCTAGGTGGAGGGCATAGGAAGGGGTGCTATAGAAACCTTGTGGCTTCATGGTTTTGAGCCAACGGACAGCCCGAGCCGTCATCCCGGGAGCCCCTGCCCCGAAAGGAAAACTTTTAGCGCCAAGACGTTCAGCGCCCAACATTGCTCCCCAGGAACCCAAGTACAAACTAAAAATTGCAGCTATAAAAATCATGTCGCCGGGCCTTAGCCCCATCGACCAGAGTACCCTCGCGTGATTCTCACCAACTGTAGCCCAATCTTCGCGGCCTATGGCAAAAACCGTTGGATTTCCCGTGGTACCAGATGTCCCATGAACGTGATGGACGCCCTCTGTGGGAATACACAGATAGTCACCGAAAGGCTCAACCCGAGCTTGCGCTTCCCGAAGTTCATTTTTGGTAACGACTGGAACTTTCTCAAAATCTTCTAGTGACCTTACGTGTTCAGCCCGTATGCCAGCCTCATCCCATTTTTTTTTATAAAAGGGAGAGGTCTCGTATGCGTATTCCATTACCTCTCTTAAACGAACCAGTATCTTCTCATTTCTAACACCCGGATCCATAGTCTCCCTATAAGGAAACCAGAATCTTGAACTACTATCTGGCAGATAGGTATTATTATAAGATGGAGGAAAAGACCAACATTCCATAGAAGACAAAATAGCGATTCCTTACATGAGTTTTTTTAACGCGGACCTCGTTCTGCTACTAATTTCTTTACAGTTTCGACAATTTTTTCCGGTGGCGTATCCTGGAGCAGAATTTCAGATACGCCCATATCTCTCAAGGTATTGGCATCCTCATCTGACATTACCCCGCCGCCCAACAACAAAATATCTTCAGCTTCATGATCTTGGAGTAGCTTCAATAGCTTAGGAAATATTGTCATATGAGCTCCAGACAATAAACTCACACCCAAAACATCAACATCCTCTTGGACGGCTGAAATCACAACTTCCTCAGGGGTACGATGCAGCCCAGTATAAATAACCTCCATACCGGCATCTCGCAGGCAACGGGCAACAATCTTTACGCCACGATCATGGCCGTCCAACCCCACCTTAGCAATCAAGACACGTATTACCTCGACAGCATCATCGTCAGCACTTCTTTCAACCATTTCAAAAGGCCCTTGACTAAATAGCTACTTGATCAACCTTCCGCCACTATACCCGCTGGATACCACAACACTACTGTTCATGCTCATTTATTTTTCTTTGGGCATCATCCCAACTTCCCAAGGCCTGAAGATCAGGTACTCCAGGCAGACCCGATCTAGCATCGGGTGAGATTGCATCTCTAGTTACTACAACATCCACGAGAGCTGGTGAATTCTCCATAGCCTGACTTATTGCTGCTTCCAGATCATCTATCTTCTCAACCCGTTGAGCATAAAGGCCGATAGCACTCGCTAGAGAGGCATAGTTGGTAAAAGACAATTCCGAACCCTGAATTCGTCCTTCAAAATTCATAATTTGGTCGGTGCGCTCAATGTTCCAACCCCCATTATTCGCGACAATAAAGACAACGTTGACTCCATATCGCAGCGCGGTATCCAGTTCCATTGCATTAAACCCAAACGAACCGTCACCAATAACTGCAATAACTGTTTTACGTGGGTCGCCTAAAAAGGCTCCAATAGCAAATGGCAAACCAACCCCGAGGCAACCGAATGCTCCAGAGTCCATGTAATACCTCGACTGTATGCAAATCCGAGCAAAACTTAATATATCCCCCCCGTCGGCCACAAAAATAGTATCCTCATTAACAAACTTTCTCACAATAGCCAAAAGTCTATAAGGATGCATAAACCCATCCGCCCCCATCTCGCTGGCCAACATGTTATTAGTTAAAGAATGGCTCCGGTCTACGTGACTTTTCCTAAGGCCTTCAACCCAGGATGGCTTCTTAAATTCCAGCGGTGAGGAGCCTCCTTCCAACAAAAGCTCACACGCACGCCCAACACTGCACTTTAACTCCTCATCTCCCCTCAGGTTATCGCAGCGTTCCTCATCGTGTTCAGCAATTCTCAAAAATTGAGCTTGTGGAAATATTGCTCTTGATCCATAACCCAGTTGAAAATCAAGTTTGCGCCCCAAGGTGACCACTAAGTCCGCTTCAGCCATAGCCTTCCCTCGGACTGCCCCTACAAAAGAAGAATGCTTTTCCGATACTAGTCCTCTACACTCCTGGGTATCCAAATAGGCGGCTCCAGAAGCATCCAGAAGATCAAGTAATTTTTCACAGCTTTGACGCGCCCCTCGGCCAGCGATAACAAGCGGTTTTTTTGCCTTCCAAAACATGTTCACCGCACCGGTAACCTCGCTTTCTGATGGCTCTTGTCCTTGCACCTCATCAGATTCAAACGCCGCCAAAGACCCTTCTCTCCAAGCCGTCTCCGTCCGCAGAACATCCGTTGGAACTTCCAGGAAAACAGGGCCCGGGCCAGCCACTCCTTCTAAGCCACGTAATTTCATTGTTGCTAGACGCAGCGCTTGAGCTAACAGCTCTGGGTCCGAAATAGTCAATGCCATGCGGGTGACTGGTTTCATCAAATCCACTTGCGGTATTTCCTGAAGTGCCCCTAAGCCTTTCTGTGGAATGGGCGCCGCCCCGCCAAATAGCAGGACTGCGCTCCTAGACTTCAGAGCATTGGCCATAGCAGTGACGGCATTAGTCACCCCAGGACCAGCGGTAACAAGTGCGATACCAAGCTCTCCACTGACTTCACTATAAGCGTGGGCCATGTGCACCGCAGCCCGCTCATCTCGAGCATCAATAACCCGCCCACCTCTTCTAGTAAACTCATCCCAAATCGGCTGTATATGGCCACCTTGTAGGCCAAAAATTGTGTTTATATTACTCCCCAGAATAGCTTCTGCTATCCAAGCAGCCACGCTCAATTTTTCAGCCATCAGTACTCCCACCCTTGTAAAATCCCCCTTACCGCGGTCACAAAAGCCATAGGCTGATCCAACATCAAATGATGATAAGCTTCCGGTATACCTATCACAGGAGCGCCGTCACCCAACAATCCTTTAACAAATTCTAGGGTTTCCGCATCAACCAATTTAGATTTCTCACCATAAATAAAGCCTTTTCTGCATCTAGTTTCAGCTAGGTATTCGTGAAATGGTTCGCCAAACCTGCCGTTCTGCATCGCGGCCCCATCCCATTTCCAGCACCAACCTGCATCTTCGTGTTTTAGTGAATGTCTTCCGATATGCTCTACAAGAAATTCATTGGAACACGGCTGGGAGGGCATCAGCCTAAAACGTCCCAAAGCTTCATCAAAATCCGCGTAATACCGTTTATTACCCATTCGAGGACGTCGTCTCTTATCCTCCTCTCTCCTTTTTGGTGGCCGGATTGGGGAATCTGCAATTATGATGCCGCTAATTTCATACCCGTACATTTGGCCATAGCGGGAAGCCATAAAGCCACCAAAGCTATGACCTAATACATAAGTTGACTGGCCAAAATTTAAGTCACGTATGACCCCTCGCATATCTGCTACTCTTTTCTCAGAATCATATTGCTGCCTCTGACCACTATTCCCCATCCCCGAAAGACACAACGCGGCAACATTAATATCTTTGGACATAATAGGTGCTAGGAAACTCCACCAATGAGCATGTCCGCCACCTCCATGGACCAACAATAAGTTGGCCCGGGCTTCATTCTTTGATGGCCAGAAAAGATAATGGATCTTGCATCCTTGTACGTTCACGTAACGAACTTGCCCAGCATCATCCATGGCTTCACGATACCACGAAGGAGAATCAGCTTTAACCACAAGCAAATCGTTCTCAAAACTAGTCATGAATATTCTCTCTTAAATAAGGGGGGTCTTCCCTATAGCTGAGGCAAAAGACAAAGTTTGCGCCCAAAAGCCCAATAAGTTTTATACCACATTTTGCCCAGAAGGAGACCGCTGCTTAATCTCCCGCAAAAGCTTTTCCAGAATTGCCCTTGCAAAATCCTCGTAGTCTTCTGCCTGCAAGACAAAGGAGTCCAAACCACCTATCACATTTTCCTCATAGTAGGAATCTACAAATGGTTGTTCATTAATGATAGCAACTCCATTGATGGTGACACCCATTGCCATGGCTCTATCCCGGACGCTAGTTGGCAAGGGACCATCATTACCTCTTCCATCTCCCATAATGTCTATGACCAAATGGTTCCCATCAAAGTTGTTACTTTGCAACTCTGTTAGCCCGTAGTGAATAGCTCCGCTTATGGATGTGGCTCCTCCCGGAAAGGCCCTTTCTGCATTTTGAACTTGTTTAGCAAACCTCTCTGCACTCTCTTTATCAAAAACCCTGGTCCACGCCACCACCGTAGACTGTGCCCATGTCCCCGACCAATGAACAAGATTTAAGGCTATTCCACCGTTATCGAGACCCTCAATGGCTGCGATTATTTCTGGGTTCCGAAAAGCCTCTGCAAGACCATCCATTTGCAATTGGAACTCTCCAGCGTCCACGCTAGAAGAAATATCCACAGCAAGAACCATCTCAATATCAACTATTTTTTGATCTTGAGCATTAACCAGGCCCAAAGGAAGTGGCCACAGAAACAAACCTATAAATATTTGGCGAAAATTTATCTTCATTGAACCAACCTTACTACCCTAAAACCCAATGTTTCAGTTGTTGTTCCCCTAGCTAGAGCCCCGCCCGCTGAAAACTCAAAAGATCCAATTTGACTGGACCAATTAACACCCTTGTAAACCATGGCTTTACAACCGGGCATCACTTCTCCATGTTCCGATAACTTAAAATCATCTGTGACAGGGTCCCGATTTAACTTGTGAGCACAACCTAACATATTACCTGAACAGGTTGCAGTCCATTCTGAAACATTACCAATCATATCGTACAGACCATATCTATTAGACCTATATGAACCCACCGGAGCACTACCTTTGTATCCATCTGAGCAGTCATCATGAAATCCCAAATTTCCAAAGTAACAACTTCTTTTATTCTCCCCCAACCAGGGGCTTTGCTCAACTAGCCCGCTACGAGCAGCATACTCCCACTCTATCTCTGTTGGTAACCAATAACTTTCCCCAGTAACCGAAGAAAGCCAAATGGCGTAGGACACACTCTCACTCCACGTCACATTTACAATAGGACGCATGCCCTTCCATTCTCGCCAACCAAAATCTTTAACTCCACTTTTGTTATCTAGCTGAGACCGTTTACAGCCCCCCCTAAACTCACAATTCTCCCAATTAGAGGCTGTTGTCTCATAAATGGATATGGCGAACTTCTTAGGCACCTTGAGAATCCTAAGCGCCATATCCCCCTCAGCCGAAGCACTCTCCACACGCAATTCCCCTCCAGGTATTACAATCATTTCAGGACAAATCGGGCAGTCCTTAAATCGTTCGCCAACCTGGAGCAAACCCTCAGCAAAAACCTGAAAGGGATTAAAGACTAATATCAACAGAAACAAATTACTTGAGCTTAAAACAAAACGGCGCGAGATTAACCTCGCACCGTTCGTTTTCTTACATGCATCCAACTTCTTAAAAAAAGCCGTACCTGTATTAAAAGTGCTCCGCACTCTGGAACATTTCGGCATAGTGAGTTAGAGCCCAACCAATCATCTCTTGGCCCATCTCTGCACTCCTGCTTATGTTTCGATCACGCCAAGCGAACGCCGCACCGGTATCTATCCAGTAATCCCTGAACCTCTCATTATCCATCGCAGTTCCCGCACTCTGTGGTGGCAAATATTTAGAGCCAAAATAGATGGCCTCCATTGGCTCCGCCCCTACCATCGAATAGCAAGTAGTATCTGGACTCTCCCAGGGTATCTCGATGCCTTGAATACGATTTGCGATTACCTTTGCCACATAACGAGCTTCAGCCTGCGCAGTGCTCCCACTCTTTGACCAGCCTGTAGATCTGGAATCTCCAATAACGTAAACACGTTCGTCATCATGGATATTATTACGATGCATATCAATACGCGCCTCAAATTGTGGACTCGAATCCTGAAGGAGCCCTAAATGCTCTATCAACCTGGCACCTCTTATCCGTGGATAAATAGCAGCATCATCAAATTGGTATTCATCAAATTCATCGCTGACACTTTTCCGATCCAAGTCAACTTTCACTAGGCTCACTGACGGCACATATTCCACATAATCTTTGTAAAGCTCGTTGAAAGCATTATGGAAGCCTTCGCCCTTAATCTTTATGTCATGATTATGATCTAGAAGCAGAACCTTTGCCGGTATTTTCTTTCGCTTAAATACCGATGCTATCATGCAAGTCCGTTCATATGGAGCTGGCAGACATCGATAGTTGCCACTAGGCACTGTGAGAACAAACAGGCCTTTCTCAAAATTATCCACTTTTTGCTTTAACGTGATGTGCTCGGACCCCGGTTTGAACGCCGCCGGGAACCGCCGCATCAATTCGAAACGTTCCTCATTATCGTGGACACCGATAGCTCCGTAATCGTAATCAATGCCCGGAGAAAGAATTAGATAGTCATAATCCATCCAACCCTGTTCTGTGTAAACAATCTGTTTTTCCC
Source organism: Rhodospirillaceae bacterium (assembly GCA_002728255.1). Classification (NCBI taxonomy): domain Bacteria; kingdom Pseudomonadati; phylum Pseudomonadota; class Alphaproteobacteria; order Rhodospirillales; family Rhodospirillaceae; species Rhodospirillaceae bacterium. Next base: position 87,065 of record PBWV01000042.1, read on the forward strand.
TATCAACATCTAGAACTGTCGCTTGGAAAAAGTGATAATTGTTATTTCGAGACGCATCCACAAAACTGTGGGTAATAAAGTTAAAATCTACAAGGTCAGCTAGCCACAAATTACTAATCGGACAGGACATAAACATAGAGCGGCGCTCTATCAGAACTACTTCCATCTCTGGAACACGCAGTTTGAGGTGTTTTGCGATGGTTAACCCGCCCCAGCCTCCGCCCACAACGACTGCCCGCAGTCCTCGCCTTGGTGGCAATTCTGCCTTATTTTCAACAATGAGCGTTGGCGGCCGCACCGGTATTTTACCACGCATTCGGCCAGTTTTAGGGTCAACATCAGCCAAAGGACTGGTTCCTTTCAACCCTGTCACGGCCACACCAGCCGTAGCTCCAGCTGTTCCTAACAAAAAGTTACGTCTCGATAATTTCTTTCCCACTTGTCTTATCTTTCCTTTTGTTACTTTGTGGACTTGAGGCCCCTATTTCTCATACAAATATGGTTTCAACCAAAACAAAAATCCAGCCCTATCTAGCAATTTAGGCAACCATTTTAAAGAAAACTTGCCGTCGCACTCCTCATAG